>NZ_JALOCP010000057.1:0-35231 GCF_030511745.1 Paraburkholderia sp. SECH4 | reverse complement strand
GCTTTTACTTAACCTTGCGCCGCCGTTTAGTGTCGGATTTGCACCGCCGCTAACACCCTTAAGAGAGTGCTATTGGGAATCAGGGAAGCTCGCCGGATTGTCCGCAGCCTTCGGCATTAGCAACGAGAGCCACGCGCATTGGAGCCGGTGGAGCGTGTCCAGTACGAACAGGAGGCGCTCGTCCGTCGGGAGGGTTGAAATGACCGATAAGCTGCGACGGCAACTCCGTGAAGTTGAGCAAGCCCTGGTGACGCTTGAAGGCGTGATTGCAGTGCGAAGGGAGTACATTTCGCTGCTTCAGCGTTTGGGATCTCGTGACAAGGAGCTAGCGTCCCCCGACGCGCTTATGACCGCCTGGTCACGTCTTCAGTCGCAGCGAGACTGTCTTGCCGCCGCTATCGCCAGCGGGGCCGGTGACTAGCGTCGGGGAATGTCCAGGTCGCATGTCGATTAATATCGATTGCGGCTGGGCACGAGGTGATGGCATACGCGCACTGGCGTGCTCGACCGTCGAGACATGCAGATCAGTGGCCTTGCACGGTGTTGAAGGAGCAAACGGATTCCACGAGTGTTAGCGTGACGAGCGCGGCGGCAAAATCAGCGTGCTCCCGCACACCTTGTAGCGCCACTTAATCGACAACATCCATAGTCCTGACAGGCGATCTATCGACGTTTGTGACAGAGTTCGCGCCCCGCGTAGACGGCAGAAAACAGGCCGACGATGACGGCCGCTACGGCCAACGATTCATCCTGTCGTCCGGAGGGGGCCGACGACGTCGCATAAAACCAGAGGCCCGTTCCGATTGCCGTCATGAACATGCCAAAGACAAGCCCCCACACCGGCCCCGCCGTATCGGGGCTTCCTAATCTGTGAGACATTTTCATCGCTATACTCCCCGTCCCGCACCGACATTTCCTGATTGCCGCAGCCTGCGAGTTCCGCATTGGCACAGTCTGAAGGTAGCGTACGTAGCCAAAAAGACGCGATCAACAGGCTAAATTATCATCGAGGTTATTTAGAGTCTTGCGATCAAACGGACAGACACCCATGAAAGAGAGGGCAACCGTCATACGTAAGCGCGTCAATGGTTCAATCATCGATTTTTGAATGCGAAAACAATAATCAGGACAGCGACAAGTACCGCAAGCCATTTCAGGCTGACGACGAGCGTGCTCAACCTCTCGACAAGCGCGTTCATTGAGGTTGCGTCACCAGCGTTTGTTTGCTGTTGATCCTCGCGTGAACTGTCGCGTTGGCCGAGCGCATCGAAGCTGATTTTTCCGAAGTCGAGAGCGAGATGAACAACATATCCGCTCGCAATTTCCGGCGATTCCATAGCACTGCCTTCCTTACCCGGCCTGAGGAACAGGTACGAATCCCCAAGGGAATCAGGAAACACCTGCCCCGACATATAAATGTTCTTCAGACACAGGCCGACCTTGACCGCAGAAAGCCGGCCAGCCTCAACCCCCTGTATCAGCGCCTTCATGCTGCTTTCCGGCACATGGCAAGACGCCCACCACTGATCCGGTTCCTGCATCTCCCGGTCCGTCGGGTTGTAGCCGAGCCTTGCTGTGCCCAACGGGATGTCCGAAAAAGTCGTACCGAGTTCGTCTTGCCATTCGCGCAGGCCCTGCCGGTCTGCCGCACGGATTTCTCTGCCCGTGAACGAGATTTGGACTTTGCGGGTGCTGTTCCCGTGTTCGCCAATAATTGACAGGCGAACGTCATCAAAGAAAGCGGTCCCACGGACACAGGTAGTAAGGGTGGATCGCGTTTCTCCCTCGGCAGGTTCCAGTTGCTGAACGATCTGGAGATCCTGCAAGTTGAGCCAGAGGGAGCTTGCGGGGTAATACTTCTTTGCGTTGCCATCAGGACCGACGTGTTCTAGCGAGTGGCCGCTGCCCTGCTGCACATCGATTCGTCCGTTCTCCTCGCGATAGACCACATTGACTTTCTTATCGAAGCGCGGATGCGTCGCCGCGTCGATCTGCCCGGCCCTGGTAGACGTCCGGTAGGCCCTGGCTGCGCCATTCAGGCTGTCCAGAATATCGGCATGCGGGCGTGCCTCAGCAATGAGCTTGCGCTCGCAATCTGACGGTGCTGCATGGGTGTCCGATAGCATTTCGCCGAAGCGAGCGACGAGGCGATCGACGAACCGAAGTGCCTTGGGTGCGGTCCCCGACGCCCCGGCTGGAATCCGGTTGGAGGTGGAGTCGAGCAAAGGCGACCGCTGCGGATCTGCGACTTCCACGGGCGAAGGCAGTAATCGGTTCAACAGGCTCGCATAAAGCGGAAGCATCGGCAGGAATACGCAGGCGAGAGCCACGTTGAAAAACGTATGAAAATCCGCAACCACTCGCGCATTGTCCGGTTCCATAGTGACCATGAAGCGGCCGATTGGTCCGAGTGCTGCAAGGGCCAACACAACGCCGGTTATCCTTGTGAGCAGGTTTCCGACCGGTAGCCGCTTCAAGGCGGCATCGTATGGTGCCGTCCCTGCCAGCACGGGGTTGATTGCGGTGCCGAGGTTCGCGCCCATCACCAGTGCAAAAGCCGTATTGGGCGGGACGACGTTCCGCGCGCAAAGCGAGGTGATGAGCAAGACCGCCGCGACGTTCGAATCTGCGGCCCATGTCAAACCCGCAGCCAGCAGAACATCGACGACCGGTACGGTGGATGCAGCGCCCAGCAGCATGCGAAGGCTTGGGGCATCCTCGTAATCGGTCATCAACTCGAGCAGATGATGCAGCGCGAGCAGCATCAGGCCCAGGCCAATGAACATGCGTCCCAGATCGTGTGCACGCGTGTTCGATACCTTGCGGAACATCAGCGCGCCTACAAGGATCAGGGCCGGAGAAACGGCGGCCGCGACGTCGAGCGACAGCACCTGCACGATAAACGTTGCGCCGACGTTTGCCCCCAGCATCACGGCAAGCGCGGGTACAAGCCCGACGAGCCCCTCCGCAGCGAAGCCCTCGACCATGAGTCCGGTCGTCGCGGTGCTCTGCAATGCCGCCGTCGCGCCTATTCCGGCGAGGAAGGCCCGGAAGGGCCCACCCAGCGACCTGGCGAGGAGCGACCGGAGACCTGCGCCAAATGCCCGATGCATGCCGGTTTGGACCATCTGGGTGCCCAGCAGCAGCAGGGCAACGGAGCCAGCAAGATCGATCAGCGTGAACGTCGTTATCATGATTCGGACTCCTGGCGTCCAACCGTTCGCCCACGAGACTTCGGCACTTCCCTGCCCCTTGGTCGGCTGAGCGTCACAGTAAATCGACGCTCGTGGCTCGAACCCGGTTTGAGCATGACCGGCACTCGCCTATCCCGTACGCGGCCCCATGGAGAGTTGCGACAGTAAAAGGTGCCCGACCGCGAGGTGAGCCAGTTTAGCGCGATACCGTGCCGACTGTTAGATTGGAAAACAACAGTTAATCCCGAATTACCGCGCTCGATACCGCGATGCCTGCTGGTACGCCACGTACAAGATCCGGGTGCGGCATTTTCGACAGGATTTACAATGCCGGGTAAAGGTCGCCGGCGCTGCTTGCATTACCGCCGATTTCGACTGATGGTCAAGAGATCAGGTGGGCAGGGAGAGAATGAAAGACGGAGCGACCGTGGTATGCGTGCGGGATAACCGGATTCTGCTGGTTGCCAGAGAACGATCAAGATGGGCGTTACCTGGCGGGAGAATCTGTCGGGATGAAACGCCCAATGAAGCCGCGCTACGTGAACTGTCGGAAGAAACGACGCTTGCGGCTATTGAGTTGACATACCTCTTTCAATTTACCGGTTTCAACACCTTGCACCATGTCTTTTTCGCTGATGTCGCGCATCATGCAAGCGTACAGCCCAGCAACGAGATCGCGAAGTGCAGGTGGTTCGTCCCAGTCAAGATAGCGACACTTTCCGCCAGCATTCCTACTCGTGAAATCGTAGAGCTTTTCTTCCGGTATATCCGCACTCTGGAATCGGACAACGTCCATCGGATTTCGCAGCAGGCGGAACGGGTGAGCCTATGAACCGCACTTATCACGATCACGGATTCGATGTCGAGGTGGCCGTAGAGACTGACTTTAGTTGGCAGGCCGGACGTAGTGCGTTATCCAGCGCGGGCTATGTCGCGGTCGTGAGAATCTGCAAGGCCGGTGCCGCACTTGCCGTTTTCTCCCCGTTGCGTTTTGGCGAATCTCAAGGCAAGTCATTTTTCAGCGAAGCTGATGCGCTTATGGGCGGCTATAGCGCGGGACGACGTATCGTCGATGATTTGTTCAGTTCATGACACGCGTCCACTCCGTCCCGGAAACATAGCCTTTCATCTAAGAATGAATCAATGACGAGTGACTGTTGTGGGGCCGATGACCCGTCATTTATCGGTGCTCCGCGATTGTCTCTTGTTGGCCGAACACCACCCGCTGGCGATCGGCGGCACGCGACCCTGAGGAGGCGGCCAACTTCCCTGATAGCGGTCATTCCACAGTGCTCAACTGTAGATGGCGACAGCCAATTCGCTTGCTTCGGATGCCTTACTCCAAGCGCTGGAGCGCGGTGCTCAAGTGCCGGGAGAGTTCATGCAGCCGCACGTGCTCCCGGAGAAGTCGATTACTTAGGCGGCGGCAGCGAAGGATCGAGCTTCGCCGATTCCTTGACGAGCTGATCCGTCATCGCGGCTGCGACCGGATTCGAGCCTGTCCCTGGCTTGGAGCTACGCTGGTCCATGGCGGCACGAGCAGCTGACATATCCGGCGGAGGCAACGATGGATCGAGCTTCGCCGATTCCCTGACCAGTTCGTCCGTTTCCGGTGTCGCGCCTTGAGTCGTTATCGCGCGATGGTCCAAACCGTCTCGTCCACGCTGGGCGCGGTGCGCCGGAACCACCTTCGGCGCACCCGAGTCCTGCACGTTCACCGACGCGACGGCCGTCGACGGCGCCTGCTTCGGTTGTGCCTCCGGCTTCGGTTGCCCGGTGACTTGTGCGGCGGCCGGACTGGATGCGGGCGCGGCCGTCATGGGCGCAGGTGCTACTGCCAGAGCAGGAGCAGAAGCAGGCGCGGGAACCACCGGCTCCTGCGCGATGGCAGTGCTTTTCGTGATCGCGCCGGACGGCTTCGATTGGTCGATGCTGCCTTCCGTCACTTGATCGCCGGCGCGCGAATCGACGACGGGAGGGTGTGCGGACTCATGCATGGCGGCCGTGACTTCTGCCATTGAGCGGCGGTCCGCCTGAAGGAGCATCAAGTACGTGGTCCCTGCTGCTACGAGCAGGAGCCCTCCAATAATCATCAAAATCTTTCGGGTATTCATCATACTTACTGACGGCTCCTGCAAACGACGTGAGCCAACCATGGTAAACCACTGATCACGGATTTCATCAGACGAATAACAGCAATGGCGGACCTGACGAGCAGGAATGGGCGAGCGATAAACCGAACGTCTGGCCATGCAGCGGCACGTTTCGCACGGGCGGGAAGATGGTAACGGGGCGGGCCGTCAACGTACTCTAAACGGCGCTAAACCTGGCTAACCGAGCCGTGTGAAAAGGGGTATCGTGAAGAAATTATCGAACGCTAGGCTCATCCGCGCCGCGCCTGAGCGTGTAACGTCTCCCTAGTCAGGCGGTCTTGCCATGATCCTGTATCACACCGAACCCGATTCCCCTGTCATCGAAATTTCCGTCGAAGGCAAAATCACCGACCACGATCTGCGCGAAGCCATTGAGCGCATGCGTGGTGATCTCGAACTGAACGGCAAGACCCGCGTGCTCGAACGCATCGAGAATTTCACCGGCATCGAGCCGAAGGCGCTGTGGACCGATATAACGCTCGGCGTTCCCGTGGCCCGCAAGGTCACGCGCGCCGCCGTGGTGGCCGATGCGGGCTGGATCCGTGCCTCGATGCATCTGGCGCGGTTCTTTACGAAGGCCGAAGTCAAGGCGTTCCACCTCAACGAGCTGGAGCAGGCGCGCGTCTGGATCAACACCTGAGCGCCGCTTGGTGGCGTCCCGGGCTCACCCGTCTGGTGGCGAGCAAGCCTCAACCGCGGAGCGCCACAGTAGCCACAACGAGAACCGAGAAGATCAGCGCCGGGGCGAGATGCCCGAACGACTCCCGGTTTCGTAGCAACGTGAAGAGCACGGCGACCAGGATCGCACCGGCCAGCGTTAAGCCCAGGACTCTGGTTTGTTGTCCAAAAAGAAGTGCCGCACACAACAGCTCAAGCGCGCCACAGAGCAAATGAAACCATGCCGGGTAACCCCAGCGTGCGAAGTCGCGCTTCACCGCGCCGCGTCCTGTGAGATTGACCACCCCAGCAACCGCGAACAGAACCGCTACGATCATCGCGAGAATCGACTCGTAAGATGCACTATTCCACGCCATGGTCATGCTCCGTTGATTTGCTGAAAGTGCTTTTGTACAGAGAGGTCCGCAATCAGGCCGGGGCCATGGGGCTGCCACGCAAGAACTTGCCGGGCATGGTGGCCGCTTACTGTCTGATCGAGCGCCAGTGCGTCCGCGAACGGTCCAAGCGATTTGCGAGCATCGTCGAGCGGCCAGGGTTCGACGCGATCGGCGCCGACCGAGGCCCGAATCGCTTCACCCATTTCGGCAACGGCAACGGCATCTTCCGCGACCACGTTGAAGATCTGTCCCGCGACTCGACCGTCCCCACTTGCCGCCCGCTCCACCGCGCTCAGGTAGGCCGTGGCGAGATCATCGACGTGAACGGCAGGCCAGTGGTTGCGACCATCGCCAACGATCCTCACACTGCCGGTCTGACGGACCATGCCGGCAAGCATGCCGAAGACGCCGCCGCCGTAGCCGTGCACCATCGCCGGCCTGAGGATCACCGCAGCAATCGAGCGGCGTGCTGCTAGCGCAAGCACCTGTTGCTCCACCGCGGGCCGCCAGGCGATGAGTGGTGTCGGGTTCAGCGCCGATGCTTCAGTCGCGGGCTCCCCCTCCGTGTTGCCGTAGACCCAGGTGCCCGACGTATAGACAAACGCCGCGCCCGGATGCAAATGCGAAAGCATCGCTACAGCCGCGGCCTCATCAACCGCACCGGCGGAAGCATCGTTGGTCGACGCGGCGTGCACCACGCCGTCAGCGGCACCGGCAGTCGCAGCGAAAGACTGTGGCTCGCGCAGGTCGCCGGAATGCAGTGTTACACCGAGACGTGCCAGCGCGCTGGCGGCCGCCGAGCTGTCCTCGCGCACCAGCGCCGTCACCTGATGACCGAGGGTGATTGCCTTGCGCGCGACCGCTTGCCCGATGAAGCCAGTACCACCTGTAATGAACAGTTTCAAAGCGTTCTCCAATGATTGGCTGCGAAGTTGAAAAGTCATACAACGAGACTAGTCGGTCTCGTTTTGACGAATCTAAACGAGACTGCCCAGTCTTGTCAACTACTCAACGATCTGTTATTTATCTCGCATGGACACTTCTTCTCTCCCCGGCCTGAGCCCGCTGCAATGCCGCAAGCGGTCTGCGATCCTCAACGGCGCGAAAACCGTTTTCTTGCGCGAGGGTTTCGGTTTGGCAACGATGGACGATGTCGCCGCAGCCGCTGGGGTCGGCAAACAGACGGTCTACCGCCACTTCAAGTCGAAGGAGGCGCTCTTCGTTGGTGTGGTGAGCGAGATGTGCGCTCAGGTGGGCGCGCTGCTTGCCAGCGCTCAGGGCGAGCAAACCGATGGCGCACCCGAAGTCGAGTTGCGCGCGTTGGGATGGTTGCTGGCACGAAGCCTTATCACGCTGGATAATCTGCGGCTTTACCGCGCCATCGTTGCTGAGGCAGAGCGTCTTCCGGAACTCGGCCAGGTGTTTTACGAAAATGGTGCAAAGGTCGTGCGTGCCTTCGCCGCAAAAATTCTGCGAAGGCGGTTTGACGAATCGACTGCTGCATTGCGGGCAGCGACATTCGTTCAGTTGGTGCTTGGCGACGCGTATCTGGAACTGTCAATTGGCTACGCGGTACCCAATGTTGAAGCACGCTTTGCGCCGCAGATTGACGAGGCGGTGGCGGCTGCACTTCGCTAAGGAGCCCCGCATAAGATGTCGACCTGCTGCATGCGGAACGCAACAGCGTCTAGCGCGGGAAACGAGACACCGCATGTCCGCTTCCGAGCAATCACTGTTCAACACGCGTTCCGCAAATTCCCCATCCTCGATTAACTAGGCCGCCGATCGACGCTCTGACACCGCGCTTTGCTCATCCACTGCACGCGCGTTCAGCCCCTCTTCCTGCCATTGCGCTGCGCATGCCCGTGCGGTCTGCGGATTGATGTTCCATACCTCGACGGACTCGAGCTGACGTACGCTGGCTATTGCTGGCCCAAGCAGACGTCCTACCCGGCCGGCACCGACCACGAGCAGCCGCGACGCGCCGGGGTTGGCTAGCAACTTGACGCCGAGCGCCGATGCGGCCGCGGTTCGTCGCGAGGTAATAGCGTCGCCACAAGCGAGGACAGCGGAAGTAAGCGGCTGACCTCAGCGGAATCGATATTTATCGTGGCACGTAGTTGTTATTCGAAGATCCTGGAATCGTGAGCGAGCACCGCTCAACGTACCAGGAATCCATACTTGAGCGGATCGCGCTCGTCGATGATCCAGTTGGCGAATCCACAAACGTGGGCTGAGCCTTCGATCTCGGGGATCACGGCGGGGAATTCGCCGAGCTGCGTTTCACCGACAACGCGCGCGCGGAACACCGTGCCGATGATCGATTCATTCACGAGTACGTCGTCTCGCCCAATCTCGCCACGCAGATACAGTTGCGCCACGCGGCCTGCGCTGCCCGAACCCGTCGGAGACCGGTCCACTTCCCGGTCCGCGAAAATGCAGCAGTTCGCCTGAGTGGATTCGGGAAATCTCGGCGCGCCGTGAATGATCGTGCCGTAGATATGATTGATTTCCGGAATCTGCGGATGCACAAGTGGAAACGCGAGGTTGGCAGCGATCTTCACTTCAGCACCGAATTGCTTGAGCACTTCGACCGACGACTCACGAATCGCGAGGCCGTGCGGCGCGCCGTCCGTGTAGAAATAGAACGCACCTCCGAATGCGATATCGCCTGTCACCGTCCCGTACGTCGGCGTCTCGACGCTCACGTCGCGCTTGTAAATGAACGATGGCACGTTAATGAATCGCACACCGTTGGCGTGCATGCCGTCCCATTTGACGAATGCTTCGATAAAACCACAAGGTGCGTCGATGCCAACCCGCGTCTCGGGCGATTCGCGCTGCACCCAGCCGAGCTCCACCGCAGCCGTTGCCAGCGCGATCACGCCATGTCCGCAGTGGTCGCTATATCCTTCGTTATGCAGGAAGATGACACCGAAATCAGCCGTGGGTGAAACGGGCGGCGTGAGATAGCCCCCGTACATGTCCGCGTGTCCGCGGGGTTCGAACATCAAGGCCTGGCGAATATTGTCCGCATGTTCGCGTACCCAGGCACGGCGCTCCACGATCGAGTTGCCCTGCAGCCGAGGAAGGCCTGATGTGACGATCCGGAACGGCTCTCCGCCGGTATGGACTTCGACGGTACTGATTGTGCGACTGACCTGCATATCCTTATATCCTCCACGTGATGTCTGCGCGCCACTACGGACGCCGTGCTACGTGCGTTATGCTGCCACGGGCTCGAGCAGTTGTCCTGCCTGTTTGACGCAAACTCCGGCCTTGATCACCATCGGGATGTGCTCTCCCTGACCGAGCAATAGCGACAGATTCTCAACCGGGTCACCGGCCACAACGACCAGGTCGGCCTTCGCGCCCACGCTAACGGTGCCTCGCACGCCGGCTTCGCCGATGATCTCCGCTGCTACCGATGTGGCGGAACGGATCGCCTCCAGATTCCCGACTACCTGCGCGCGCGCCTCGAACTCGTCGGACTGGTACGTATGTAATTCTCCCAGCATGTCAGAGCCGAAGCCCGCTTTGACGCCAACGCGTGCCAGCAACCTGAGTGCTTCGCGACCGACAGATCGAGCCGCATCGATCTTTTCCAGCGATTCGGGCGGGAAGCCAAGCGTAGGCCCCTGCGCGAACAGATGGTCCAGGGTAGCAAGCGTCGGCACCATGTAGACGTTGCGTTCCACCATCATGCGCGCGGTCGCCTCGTCCACCAGATTGCCGTGCTCGATGCAGCGCACACCGCATTCGATCGCGCGACGGATCGCGCGCGGGGTGTAAGCATGCGCCATAACGTAAGTGCCCGCCGCCTCGGCTTCCTCGACCGCGGCTCGAAGCTCCGCCTCCGAGTACTGAGTGTTTGTGATGGAATCGTTCGGCGACGCTACGCCACCGGATGCCATGACCTTGATCTGCGTAGCACCTTTAAGAATTTCTTCACGCACGGCGAGCCGGATTGCGTCTTCGCCGTCTACGACACGCGCAATCGCGCCCTGACGGCCCAGACAACCGCAAGCGTCGCTCAACTGGTCGCTGCGCGGACGGAAGTCACCATGTCCGCCCGTTTGCGAAAGTGCCTTGCCCGATGAGAGAATGCGCGGCCCTAGGAGCACGCCGGTATTAACCGCCTCGCACATGCCGAAGTCCGCGCCGCCGGCATCGCGCACCGTTGTAAAACCGCGGTTGAGCATGCCACGCACAATCGGCACGGTGCGCAGCGCGGCGAGAAAGTTCGGCATCACCGCATTCGCGCCGAGGTTGGTTTTGGAGGCGACTACATGCACATGCAAATCGATGAAGCCGGGCAGCAGCGTATGTCCCGGCAACGCGTACCGGGCGCCGGGCGACACCGACGTCGGCACGGTGCCGATCGAAGCAATGACGCCGTCCTTCACGCAGACGTCGACGTCTTCGCGGCGCGTGCCGCTGGCGGGGTCGAAGACATTGATTCGTTCAAGTACGAAAGTGCTCATGAAATTGCGATTCCGCTCAGGATTGATAGGGTTTCATCAACAGAGTGCCGATCAGGCTGACGACAGCCGCGAACACGATGTAATACGCGGCGCTTGCCCACGCGGTCGGAGAAAGCCCCGACGATTGGCGCCATCACCATCAGCACCACCCCGCTCACCACACCCGACACGAAACCCTGTTTTTGACTTAGCCCGAGATAGCGCGTCGCATAGGTCGGCATGTAGAACAGGATGACGTAGGTGCAAACCGTCCACAACACCACCATCATCAAACTCGATACCACCTGGCGTGGGTATACGCGTATTACTTCGCGCAAAGGTGTTTCAGCATGCTTCTTCTGTGTAGCGAATTCGGGCGTCTCGTCGATCTTCAGTCGGATGTAGTAGCCCACAGGCGCGATCAACATACCCACGAAAAATGGAATTCGCCAGCCCCACCGCAGCACGGCATCGGCCGGAAGGGCCGACACGATCAGCGTGCCCACCAGACTACCAATCACGACGGCAAAGCCGACACTGGTCTGGATCCAGCTCGAATAAGTGGCGCGACGGTCCTTCGGCGCGTGCTCGGTCAGGAAGGCGGTCGCCCCGCCCATTTCACCACCTGCGGAAATCCCTTGCAGCAATCGAGCGAGCACGATCAGGCACGGAGCAAGAATACCGATGGATTGGTACGTCGGTGCGAACGCAATGATTGCGGAACCCAACGCCATGAGCAGCATTGCAAGCGACAACGCGCGCTTTCCGCCGGCGCGGTCGGCATAGATGCCGAATAGAATGCCGCCCAACGGCCGCATCACAAAGCCAACACCGAATGTGGCCAGCGCAAGCAGCAGTGACGTCGTTTCGTTGCCCGCCGGAAAAAACAGCTTGCCGATGATGGCGGCAAAGAATGCATACCCTGAGAAATCGAACCACTCGAGGCCGCTGCCAATCACGGTCGCGAAGATCGCGTGACGTCGCGTGGCGGCAGGAGAAACTACGGGCACCGCTCCCGTGACGCCGCTGGGTATGTCCATTGCCATGACTGTCACCTCTCCGATGTTTCTGCCTAACGCGAACGTTCGCGGTCTGTGCACCCCTTGAATGTAATTTTTGACCTGGGGGGAGGGAAACGTTAATTTCGCATTCGCGTTTGCGATATTTGCAAACGCATGGCAACGGGGAGAAGCCGTCAGCGTGCTTAGCTCACGGCGTCATCTGCGCGATGGCCCATTCACGGAAGCGTCGTGCCGGCGCACTTTCCGCGCGTTCCAGCGGGCGTGTCAGGTAATAGGCGCCGCCCATCGTTGCTGACGCCGCCGATGCTTTGACGAACGTGCCATTCTCAAGCAGCAGATCGATGACCTTGCTCCATCCGAGCGCGATGCCTTTACCATGCGCCGCGAGTTCCGTGATCAACGGATAACTGTTCACGATGATCGTCGAGGCAGGATTGGTCCGCGTCACACCTACGCGTTCGAACCAGCTATGCCACGACATCCAGTTTCGTTCGGCATCTTCGAGTACGAGCAGCGTGTGCGACAGCAATTGCGCCGGTTCGAGGAGTGTGCCGTTCAGATAGCCGGGCGAGCAGACGGCATAGACCTGCTCATCGAACAGCTTCTGCGTGTGAGTGCCGGGCACGTCTGCGTTGCGCAGATAGAAGATACCCACGTCGTACTCCGCGGAAGAGACAACGCCGAAATGATCACGCACGATGATCCGCAGATCGATGTCCGGGTTGACCTCGATAAAGGAGCCGAGCCGGGGCGCGAGCCACAATGCGGAAAGCCCGGCAGTGCAGGAAATGGTCAGCCGCGACTTGACGACCCGCGCCATCATATTCGACGTGGCGCTGCTGCAAAGCTCGAGAATGCTTCGCACGTCAATTGCATAGGTTTCGCCGGCGGGCGTCAGGCGCAGGGCGTTGTGTTCACGTGAAAAAAGACGTCGCCCGAGGAATTCTTCCAGTTGGGAGATCTGCCGGCTGACCGCACTCGGTGACAGATGCAACTCGTTGCCGGCGCGAGTGAAACTCAGGTGTCGTGCGCTTGCTTCGAAGGCGAGCAGGCATCCGAGTGGCGGCAACGGGGTTAGTGCCATGAGTCGTGGTTCTTGGCCTAGCGGGTAGTAGCGGGAGTATGCACCGAAAGCGGAAGGACTTATGCCGCCTGCCAATCCACGCAACGCAGCCGGCTCTTACGCGTGCTCGAACTCGCATGGTTTGCGTTGACGTCGCAAATCATTCCATTGGATTTTGCCAATGCCTGTTCGATTGACGATTGCTGGCAACGTCAATCTGGCGTTTCGGTGCCGAAATCTATGTGGACGTTGCTGCCGAGCCGCGTCAGGCGGACCCGCGCCATCGGCCCGTATCCTTAGTAGGATCGTTGCTTGATACCCCAACGATCCGCATCGTAGGTGACCACCCAGAGGTTCTTGTGCAATGTGATCACTGAACCGTCTGCGCGATTCCTTGTGTACTCAACCAACAAATGCACTTTTTGCGGGCTGACCAGCACCGCGTGCTTATGAAGGTGGACGGTGCGGTCCCATCCAGTATCCCGCTCAAGGTCGTCAAAGAAGCTGGCGGGCAGTTGACCTTTGTCTTCTCATATCACCAGTCGCTCGCCTGAGAGAATGATGTGCGGAAAATGGAGGCAAGCGTCCATGTCCGTAAGATCACGCGCGTTGCATGGTGCCACGCGGATCGGCGGGCCGGTTGCCCGGTCCGCCGTTTTCCCCCATGCGTGGTGCCTTCGTTACTTCCTTGATGTCAGCCCACCGAGCACGCCGCCAGATGACCCGGACGTCCCTCCTCCGGCGCCGCCAAGCGCACTCGTCAGGGCGTTGACGAGGCCAGTCACGGGCGCGAGCAGGTTGGTCGTGCCGGATCCACTTGAACCGCCCGAGGCGTGTAGCGCGCCCGTCGACGATGATGCTACTGACGTCGCTTGTACTAGCGGATTGTTGGCGCTGCCTGTCGCGCTGTTCGGCGCGACGCTTGCCGAGTTGGGCACGCCAGTGAGCGGCGCTAATGGATTGCCGGGTCCTCCGACCATGCTGGTCAGCGAGGAGGTCACCGAAGTCAGCGTGCCGGTCAGAGGTGCGAGCGGATTGGTCGAACCGCCAATACTGCCAAGTCCGGCCGTCAGCGTGCCAGGCAGCGAAGTGAGGATGTTGGTGAGCGGTGCCAACGGATTGCCGGACGAGCTGCCGCCCGGATTGAGGATGCCCGTCAGGCCGCCGAGCGGATTACCGCTGCCCGAGCCGCCTGTGGTCAGCAGGCCGCCGACCGAGGTAACCGTATTGCCCAACTGGGTCACCACGTTACCTAGGTTCTTGCCGATCGGATCGCCCGTGGCGCTGCCGATCTGGCTGCCCGCAGTGTCGAGGCCATGGCCGATGGTCGACAGCAGTCCGTTGAGCGGATTACCCAAACCGGTCGTATCGCCGACGGTCTGGGTGGTCTGCGCGAGAGTCGCGGTGATTGGCGTGATTGCAGTGCTGAGGGTCTGCGTGAGCTGCTGCACCGGGCCGTTGGTGAGCGTCGAGCCGAATTGCGTGCCCAGGCTGCTGACGGCGGTGCCCACGGTGGAGATTGTGCTGCCGAGCGGGTTTGTCAGCGGGCTGAGTGGAGCAGTTGGGCCGCTGCCGAGGCTGGTCACGAGCTGTCCGGCGCTATTGACGGCCTGACCGGCGTCATAGACCAGGTTGCCGCTGCTGGCGAGCGTGGTACCGAGAGGCTCGGTCGAGTTCCCAAGCTGGCCGAGACCGTTGAAAGCGCCCGCGCCGAGTGCGGACACCCCGGCGCCGAGATTCGAAACCACACTGCCGAGCGCTGCGGCGGTTGCGTTGTTGCTGCCAGGGATCGGTGTGAGACCGATCTGGCTGCCGATGGCCGAGACAGTCTGGCCGGCCGTGGTGACGACGTTGCCGGTGTTCTGCACCACGACGCCGAGCGGGTTGGCGCTGGAGGGCGTCGGAGTGGGCGTGGGCGTGGGCGTAGGCGTGGGCGTAGGCGTAGGCGTGGGCGTGGGCGTAGGCGTGGGCGTAGGCGTGGGCGTCGGCGTCGGCGTGGGCGTAGGCGTAGGCGTAGGCGTGGGCGTCGGCGTCGGCGTCGGCGTCGGCGTCGGCGTGGGCGTCGGCGTGGGCGTCGGCGTGGGCGTGGGCGTGGGCGTCGGCGTCGGCGTCGGCGTCGGCGTGGGCGTGGGCGTGGGCGTCGGCGTGGGCGTGGGCGTGGGCGTCGGCGTAGGCGTGGGCGTAGGCGTCGGCGTCGGAGTAGGCGTCGGCGTCGGAGTAGGCGTCGGAGTAGGCGTCGGAGTAGGCGTCGGCGTCGGCGTCGGCGTCGGCGTCGGCGTGGGCGTGGGCGTGGGCGTCGGAGTAGGCGTGCCGTTACCGGACCCGGATCCGGAACCTGTACCGGACCCCGCCCCTCCTCCCGAACCACTGCCGGATCCGCCGCCCGTGCCTGTGATGGCGCCGCTTCCCGAAGCACTGCCAAGCGTCGGCGACTTCGTGGTCAATGTCGATCCACAACCTTGAAGAACCATCAGTGACGACACGCACATGGCGATCGTCGTCATTTTGAAATTGCGATTCATGCTTGCACCCCCCCGGTAATGAAAATCCTAGGGTTGTGACTGCAAAGGTCATACCATATGGGACCGCACCGTGCGGTGCATAAGAAAACTCAGCAAATCAAGGGCGCGCAGGCGATCGATTCCCGCGCGTCGCGATATTGAAACGCCGGTGTGGCGCGGAACATTGTCTTCCGGACCTCGAATGTAACGTAACGTGCGGAGAGCGGTTTTCACCCATCGGTAGCTCCTCCGAGACAGCTGTTCTTCGCCAATGAGCAGTCGTTTGAGAGCCGATTGCGATCGACGGTTGGTGTTCGACTTTGCCTGTCGGCGATCGGCAGAAGTCGTTGAGGGTTGTTGGATGCCTGCCGTGGTCGCCACGACTGTGAACACGCTACGGCACGTGCCGGCAGGCGTCGAACAAGCCTCAACGCCTGACGCCAATAGCACCGAAAGCGTTTCACAAAAAACCATCGGATCATTTTGTTACACCTCTTACCGAGGTCCGAACTGGCGCGCTACAAAAACCTTTCGGAGGGCGGTTATACTCGGCGCCGTCCCAAAAACCAGAGACCTTTTATGTCGAAGAGAATCTTCCAGATTGTTGCCATTGCAGCGCTCACCACTGCAGCGTCGTTACCGGCGGTGGCCGGCGATATGAACAATGCCCTTGGCGGCGCGCTCGGCGGCGTAGCCGGCGCTGCCCTGGGTGGCGCAGTAGGCGGCAGCACGGGTTCCGTCATTGGCGGTGCAGTCGGCGGCGGCGCCGGCGGCGCAGTCACGTCAAACCGCAGGGAACGCACGGGCGCCATCATTGGTGGCGCGCTCGGGGGCGGTGCCGGCACAGCGGCAGGCAATGCGATGGGCGGCCGCACGGGCGGCCTCGTCGGCGCGGCCGTGGGCGGCGGCGCGGGTTCAGCGCTTGGCGGTAACATTTCGCGGTCAAATTCGTACGCGGACGACTATTCCCGCGGCTACCGACCGGACAAGCGCCATCACAAACATCGCCACCATGACTGAACGTTGAGCAAAAAACGGCGTGGTTCGATCAAAGGTTAAGCCCGCAACGCCGAATACTTTTCGCAGCGCTGCACGGGCGATTCTCGTGTGAGCCGAACCGGCACTCGATGAACCACGCCAGCCTCTTCAATCGGACCTTCGATTCGCCCGACAGCGGTCGTTCAAATACGGCCTTCATTGACTATCCGCTAAGAGCTTTCCACGCGCGAAGACCACCCAACTTGCCCAACTTGGATCCGGTTGGTTTGGCTGCCTCGCCTTTTTGACTTCAGGCCCCCGTTACAATCTAACGGAGTCGTAAGAAAGGAAACCCATGTCCGCTTTTCCACCTCCCGGACTGTCCAGGTTTCCTGGCTTCATCTCTTCACCAAAATTATGCGCCCCGCTTATAGAGCGCTTTCAACTGTGACAACTCTTCCATAAATTTATTCTTAAGTTCCCACGGCCCTACGATCTTCAAATTTGAACCGTATCCCAACAGCTTCCGCGCGCCGTGCTCGATGGATTCGATGGGCATCAAAAACTCTTTCCATCCTGATGGCACCTCCGCACTACCTGCACCCTGCAAAACTGGAGCGGTTTTAATACGCGCGTTGACCAACCAATTCTCGCCGCGCGCCGACACGGCGATATGTGCCGTCAACCGATAAAGATCGGTCTCGTAGCGGTCTATGGCGTCACGCCAGTGCTTCGCCAGGTCAAACCGCGCAGGACGCTTGAAACGGCGGCGAGAGGACTTGAATTCACTAATATTCGCTAGCCGAAAGGTCAGTGCGCCGGGCCTGCCCACCACCTTGGCAATCAGGTACCAGGTACCTCCCTTGAGCACCAAACCGAGCGGCTCAAGTTCGCGGCGGGATAAACCATGCCAACTCTCATACTTCACTTCGATACGGTACGAGCTCCACACGGCATTGGCGACTTCACGCAGAAATAACGGCGTTTCTTGAGCACGGTACCAATCCACCGTGTCAATGTGCAGTCGGCTAGCGACACGATCAGCCTGCTCGCGTGAGTCCGGAGGCAGACTGGCAATCATCTTTAGCCGCGCAGAGGTTGCCATGCCGTCCAAGCCCAGTTCCGTCGCAGGCCCAGGCAAACCTGCCAGAAACAGCGCGTGCGCTTCGTGCTCCGTGAGCCCAGTGAGATCGGTACTCCAACCCTCGCGTAATTGAAATCCCCCGTTGCGACCTCGATCCCCCCAGATGGGCACGCCAGCACTAGAGAGCTGATCGATATCGCGCAAGATCGTGCGCTCGGAAACCTCCAGTGCTTCAGCCAAAGCCGGTGCGGTCATACGCCCGCGCGCTTGCAGCATCATCATGATCGACAAAAGGCGGCTAGCTTTCATAAATGACACCTGACCTCAAATACATGACATAAGGCGTCATGTTAACGGACTTACTATCTGCCACATCCCTCCTCTGCTCGATCAATGCGAAGGTCAAATATGGACAAGGGCATTCACGAAAAGCAACTCAAGGTCATTGAACTACGCCAATACACCCTTCACCCCCACAAACGCGACGTGTTGATCGATCCGTTCGATCGTGAGTTTGTCGAGACACAAGATCAATTGAAGAGAGACAAATGAAAATAATTTCCGGACCCCTGAGCATGTTCGGTGCCAAGGTTGAGATCGCGGCGCACGAGAAGGGCATCGACTTCGAACTGGTGATGGCTCCGTTTGATCAGTTGCGCGGTTACGCCCCCAAACATCCAGACGTATTGCGCGTCAATCCGAAGCATCAGGTGCCGGTACTAATAGACGGCAACCTGGAGATTTTCGATTCCACGCAAATATTTGAGTATCTTGAAGACCTGAAGCCCAATCCCGCCTTATGGCCGGCGCATCCAGAGGCGCGCGCCATGGCGCGTCAGCTCGAACACTGCTGCGATGAAATCTATTTTCCCCACATTGTCCGACTGATGGGACTTGAAGATGCGCCGGATGATCCTGCGGCGCAGACTGCGCGCAACGAAGCGTTGCAATATTATCGACGCATGGAACGAGTTCTTGCCAATCGCGAATTTCTGGCCGAGACCTATTCCTATGCCGACATTGCGTTTTACATGGCGCAGTTGTTCGGCGCGCGCAAGGGTGCGCCGATAACAGGAGAGACGCCCAACCTGCTGGCTTGGCGTGAACGAATGATCGCACGTCCTGCCGTGCGAAAAGTTGCCGGTGCTATGGCGGGATATCTTGCCTCGATTGGAAGTGCAGTCCCCGATTTTCTTCATGGACTTAACTAGCAGCTTGTTGAAAAACTTCGTGCCACCGTCATTCGAGCACGAGCGGTGAGGGAGACATCATGCGTTCGGTACTGTCGTGACTTGCAGTCATTTCTGAGCGTCATACCCTCCGATTTTCGGCGATCTTCGCGAAGGTATCGAATGACTGAAACTGGGCCGCGTGCTGCCTAATGCATGAGGTATCGTTTCCGTGGCGCGCAATGCGGCGACCGACAGCGGGCGACGGCAGATTCAACCGCCGTTCAGACTACCTTCTTCGAAACGACTGTTTTCAAGCAGCAACTGCGGCTCGTCCCAGATTGATATGCGCGATCAAAGGTCGTGCGTGCTCGGGATGACAACCGCTTGGCCGTGCAGTTTACCGTTCGTGTCGAGAAGCTGCCACAGCGTGGCTTCCTCGATCATGAAGCGCTGGCCCGACTTGGTGATACGCACACCCTTGTAGCCCGCCTCGTAGCCGAGCCGCTGTACGCGTGCGAGAAATTGCTGCCGCTCCTCGCGATTCGGAGCCTCGGCCGAGAGTCGGGACGGCAGTCGGGTGATTTCATCCCAGCTATATCCAAAGCGGCGTTGCGCGGCCTTGTTGCCGTATATAAAGAGCGGGTCGGGATCGGTGTTGTGCGCGAGTACCGCGAACGGGGCATGCTCATAGAGCCATTCGGTAGCTTCGGCCAGGGGCATGGCCTGTTGCACCAGGGGCCGACCAAGTAGCCGGGCATAGCTGTCGGCAAGGAGCTGATAGAAAGCTAGATCGCGGTGGAGTGGGATCATCTGGGGCATTTCAACGGAGATCGTGGGGTCTGTGCGACGGCGGTGGCGCTCACGATACAGCATTGGCGGCGAAGGTTTCCAGCTTCCCGGCGTACTGCGGCGGCATAGGGCGGTGATTGATCAATCGCCGGAAAATTGTGACGGACACTCCACGGTCCGATGCGCACGCGACCGAGGATCGCTGCTGGCCGCGTCTGCCTAACGCATGAGGCATCGTTTCCCGCGGTGCGCGATGCAGCGACCGGCAGCACGCGACCGAGGGTGTGTGGAAACTCGATTTTCGCGGCTGAGGGCGAGGTTCGCGGTCGGGTCAATCAAGTTAGATACGTCGAGCTTGCGCTATTCGAGCAATGCGAGCGCAAGAAGCCCTTCAGGGCCTCAGCTTCCAGCCATCCTCATTGCCTTCATTGTCCTCGCAACCCCAAGTATATTCATGACTCGCTTGAGGTTGTATGCCGGTACCTGAAGGCTCATTTCGGTGCTCACCCGCCCGAGCGTCCGGGTCTGGAAGTGTGTGGCACCCATCCAATGCTTGAGCGTGCCGAAGACGTGTTCAACGGTGCTTCTTCGGATGGTCATCGCATCAGGCTTCCGGTCAAGCCGACGCTGCAACTGCTTCAACTCGAACGGACTAGCGTGCCATGACAGGCACCCCCGTGTGGCCGGTCACGCTGGAATATTTGTTCCTGCCAGCCGTTTACTGCGCACGGACGATCCCATTCCGTTATGCCTGAACCAGGCCTCGATTGCCGCGCACCCGCCGGCAAGGGTCTGCGCTTGCCTGTTTGCAGGATTCGCCCCGCCGTTGCCGACGCTGCGCGACGCGCGTTCGAGTTGCAGGACAGCGGTGCTGGTTGCCGTCTCGTGGGCACGGGCGAAATTCGCTAGCGGCGGCCGGCACGCACTGCGCGCGGCGACAACAACGCGCCCGCCCCGCGGCCTTCTTGGAGATGCCAGTCATGAACCCCGTCATAAACGGCTTCAATCCGACAATCGACCAGCAACCCTGCCAGCGCGGTGTCCGTGCAAAAGACCGCACGCTGAAACACCTGCTGCTGGCTGCCCTATACGGCGCCAGTCTCGCGCTTTCGGCAGCGGGCTCCGCCCTCGCCGACGAGCTCACGCCGCTGCTCCCGCCGTCGTTCGTCACCTCGACGACGATACCGGCCAACGGTGATGTCAATCCGTACGGCGTCGCCTTCGTGCCCGACGGATTTCCCCGCTTCGGCACCATCGCCGCGGGCGACCTGCTGATCTCGAACTTCAACAACGCGCAGAACGCCCAGGGCACTGGCACGACGATCGTCAAGATCGTGCCGAACAACCAGCCGGCCACGACGTTCTTCCAAGGCGCCCCGGGGCTTGGCCTGAGCACCGCGCTCGGTGTTCTCAAGGGCGGCTTCGTGCTGGTCGGCAGCGTACCGACCACGGATGGCACCTTCAATACGATCCAGCCCGGCGTGCTGCTGGTGCTGAATCGAACCGGCAACATCGTCGCGCAATGGACGCCTGCGATGGCGAAGATCGACGGACCCTGGGATCTGACGATCTTCGATCAAGGCGACCGTGCAAAGGTGTTCGTGTCGAACGTGCTCAACGGGACGGTTGTGCGCCTCGATGTGAGCGTCGACGACAACGGCGTTCATCTCAACCACGCGACGCAGATCGCCTCGGTTTACCCGCATCGCAGCGATTCCGCGGCACTGGTCGTAGGCCCGACCGGACTCGCCTACGACCCGCAGCGCGACGTACTCTATGTCGCGTCCACCGTCGATAACGCGATCTTCGCGGTATTCGATGCGGGCAAATCGCAGCACGACGGTGGCAAAGGCGTGGTGATCTATGCGGACAACGCACATCTCCACGGCCCGCTCGGGCTGACCCTCGGACCGAACGGCCATCTGTTCGTCGCGAACGGCGATGCGATCAATAGCGATCCGAAGCAGCCGAGCGAAATCGTCGAATTTACGCCGCAAGGCCGCTTCGTCGCGCAGCTTGCCGTCGACCCGGCCCAAGCCGGTGCCTTCGGACTGGCGTTCTCGCAGCCGCGTCATGAGTTCGTGCGCTTTGCGGCGGTCGACGACAACACAAACAGCGTGACGGTCTGGAACGTGCCTTTCGAGAATGGTGGGCAATAACGCGCGCTGGAATGACGTGCAAAGCGCTCGGAAGCGACTTCATGAAATCAGGTCTTTCGCCGGTGGCTGGCATGCGACTGCCAGCCACTGCGCGCCTCGGCGCGTCGATTCCATTACCCGCAATCCGACGGCGGCCGACGCTTAAGAAAAAATAATTTGTAAAGTACGCTACACACATGTAGTTTACTTTACATGACTACCTTGACCACGTGGGCCGTACTGGTCCTGACCTTTCCGACTGAGAACGCTACCGCGCGGATGCGGGCATGGCGGGCGCTGAAAGCGAAGGGTTGCGCCGTCCTGCGTGACGGCATCTACCTGCTGCCGCACACCGCGGAGCGCGAAGACATGCTGCGCGAACTCGCCGGCAGCATTGACGAAGCCGGTGGCACTGCGCATCTGCTGCGGGCGCAAAGTCTGGACTCGTCGCAGGAAGCGGACTTTCGCGCACTGTTCGACCGGAACGACGATTACAGGACCTTTGTCGCGTCACTGGGCGCCGCGCGGAAGACGCTCGGAGGCCAGGCACCAGCGGAAGTCACCCGCCTGATGCGTCGCCTGCGCAAGGACTATGACGCGATCCGGACGATCGACTATTTCCCGGGCGCCGCTTTGACCGACGCTGAAATCGCCTGGGAAGACTTTGTAGCGCTCGCGGATACGGTCCTGTCGCCAGGTGAGCCGCATGCGGCCGAGCGGGCCATCCGACCGCTGCGGCGCGACGAGTACCAGGCCCGCACGTGGGCAACCCGGCAACGGCTATGGGTCGATCGCGTCGCGAGCGCATGGCTGATCCGTCGCTTCATCGATCCGCAGGCACGCTTCCTTTGGCTCGTGTCGCCGGAAGCCTGCCCGTCGGATGCACTCGGCTTCGACTTCGACGGCGCGGCCTTCACACACGTGGGCGAGCGCGTGACGTTTGAGGTGTTGGTTGTGAGTTTCGGCCTCGACGAAGACGCGGCGCTTCTTCGGCTCGGTGAAATGGTGCACGCGCTCGACGTGGGCGGCGCACCGGTACCGGAAGCAATCGGCTTCGAAGCGGTGATGGCCGGCGCGCGGCAGCGCGCGTTGGACGACGATCAACTGCTCGACGAGATGAGTCGCGTGCTGGATTCGATCTACGCGCACTTCACGGCGAGCACAAAAAACACCGACGCAGGGGGCCGGTCATGAACACCACGGCGGCGACCGCGCCGGGCTACACCCTCTGGCAGTTGCTCTTTTACATGCTTCGCCTCGGCACCTTCGGTTTTGGAGGGCCGGTGGCGCTGGTCGGCTACATGCACCGTGACCTGGTCGAGCGTCGGGGCTGGATCAGCGAGCAGGACTACAAGGAGGGGTTGGCGCTGGCTCAAATGATGCCAGGCCCTCTGGCCGCACAACTCGGCATTTATCTCGGATACGTGCATTACCGAGTCCTCGGTGCAACGGTGGCCGGTATCGCATTCGTCCTGCCTTCGTTCCTGATGGTTGTGGCGCTCGGCTGGGCCTACGCACAGTATGGCGGCCTCTCCTGGATGCAGGCGGTCTTCTACGGCGTGGGTGCCGCCGTGGTCGGAATCATCGCCATGAGCGCGTACAAGCTGACCAGGAAGACCATCGGCAAAGACAGACTGCTGTGGGCGATATTCCTGACGCTCGCGGTCGTCACCGTGGTGACCCAATCCGAGATCGCATGGCTGTTTATCGCGGGTGGCCTGATCAACTGGTTCCGGCGTGCGCCGCCGAAGTGGTTTGGCAAAGGCGGACTGAATGCGCTTGCCGTTGCGCAGGCGCCCGGTATGAGCGGCGTCCTCAGTGGTCTTGATCTGCCACTGCTCGGCCAGATCGGCCTTTTCTTCGCCAAGGCCGGGGCGTTCGTGTTCGGCTCGGGACTCGCAATCGTGCCTTTCCTCTACGGCGGCGTCGTGACTGAACATCACTGGCTCAACGACAAGCAGTTTGTCGATGCGGTGGCCGTCGCAATGATCACGCCGGGGCCGGTCGTCATTACGGTCGGCTTCATCGGTTATCTCGTCGCCGGATTTTCGGGCGCCTGCGTCGCCGCACTCGGGACTTTCCTGCCTTGCTATCTGTTCACGGTGCTGCCGGCGCCGTACTTCAAGAAATACGGCAAGTTACCGGCCGTCAAGGCGTTCGTCGATGGCATTACTGCGGCGGCGGTGGGCGCAATCACGGGCTCAGTCATTGTCATCGCGCGGCGCTCGATCGTTGACTGGCCGACTGTCATGCTTGCTCTTGTGACGCTCGTGTTGCTCTGGCGATTCAAGAAGCTGCAGGAGCCGGTAATTGTCGTTGCGGCTGCCCTGTTTGGTCTCGCTGTCTATCCGCTTATCCATTCGCACGCCATCTGATTGCCCGCGCGTGCGCGCATTCTACGAGGATCGTATTCATGGCCACACGTCGTACCTTCCTGCAAGACACCGCCGCGGTCGGCGTTGGAATCATGCTGGCCCAGGCACAATCGGCACGTGCCGCAGAAGAGCTCGGTTACACCGACAAGCTCACAGACGCGGACGGCAAGTATGCCGCTGCACCGCTGCCATTCGCCTACGATGCGCTTGAACCGGTTATCGATGCGCGCACCGTCGAACTGCACTACAACTTTCATCACAAGCCCGCGGTGGCTGCCGCGAACAAGGCTGAAGACAGCCTGGCGAAAGCCCGGGACTCAAACGACTTCGTGCTGGTGAAGTTCTACGAGAAAGAACTCGCGTTCCAGCTATCGAGCCACATCCTGCACACCATTTACTGGACCAGCGTCTCGGGAAAAGGCGGTGAACCGAAGGGCGAGCTGGCAAAAGCGATTGACAGGAATTTCGGTTCCTATGCGAAATTCAAGGCGCAACTGCTTGCCGCGACGATTGCTGTAGAAGCATCCGGCTGGGGGGTTGTTGGCTACCATCCCGCAACGGGCAAGCTCATGATCCTCCAGTGCGAGAACCATCAGAAGCTGACCGCCTGGGGTATCCAGCCCATCCTCATCCTCGACGTTTTCGAGCACGCGTACTACCTGAAGTACCAGAACCGGCGCAACGAATACGTCAACCAGCTTTTTAGCCTCATCAACTGGGACAACGCCGCCATGCGGATGCAGGCAGCGTTGCCTGCGCGGAGGCTGACGTGAACTGGATGATGCGTGAGACTGGCGAAGACGACGGTTGAACGAGCGCCGCTCGCGGATCGTCGTTGCACGGTGAACACACTGATGAAACTCGCATCATGAATGCACTTTGGACTCGGCCTGCTGCTCGTTGGCTGCTTTCTGTCGCGTGCGCTATTGTTGCCGCGTTGGGGGTCGTGATGTTCTCCGCGTCAGGTGCGGATGACGGTCTTGAAATGGGCGACCTGCCGTTGAAACAGATCGCCGACATTCCGCTGGGCGGACGACCGACCCGACTCGATTACGCAAGCCTTGACCCGTACCGTCATCTGCTATTCATTGCCCATCTGGGCGACGGCGAGGTGGTCGCGTTTGACACGCGCGCAGCGCGCGTAATCGCCCGGATTCCAGACGTGGCCTCAGTGCATGGCGTGCTGGCGCTTCCGGAATTGTCACGCGTGTATGCGTCGGCCACCGGTTCAAATGAGATCGTCGCGATCGACGAAGCCACACTAAAGATCACCGCACGCATGCCGGGCGGCAGGTACCCGGACGGCATGGCCTACGCGCCCGATGCACACAAGCTCTATGCGTCCGACGAAACAGGCGAGAATGAGACGGTGATCGACATTCGCTCGAACACGCGGATTGCAACGATCCCGCTCGGCGGTGAGGTCGGCAATACCCAGTACGATCCGGTCTCCCGGCACATCTTCGTGAACGTGCAATCCCGGCAGCAACTGGTCGAAATCGACCCGGCCAACGACCGGATCGTAGCGCGCATCGATCTGCCGGGCGCGCGGGGCAATCACGGACTGCTGATCGAACCGCAGCAACGGCTTGCTTTCATCGCGTGCGAAGGCAATGACAAGTTGCTGGTGCTCGACATGCGCACGATGCGCGTCAAGTCGTCCTTCGATGTCGGTCGGGATCCGGATGTCCTGGCCTTTGATCCGCAACTGCATCTGCTCTACATCGCCGGTGAGACTGGCATCGTCTCGATGTTCAAAGCCGACGCGGGCAACGTGTCGAAGATTGGTGACGGCCGCATTGGCCCCAATGCGCACGTGGTCGCGGTGGATGACTCGACGCATCGCGCTTACTTCCCGCTCAGGAACGTTCAGGGGCAGGCGACGTTGCGCATCATGGCGCCTCAAGGCTGAGGCCGTGACGAGTGTGGAGGATGAGATGAGTCAAACTGAAACGGCCAAGGTGGCCGTACTGTGGCGCGGCGATCATGAGGCGCGTAAAAGTGCGACACCGGCGAATAATCGCTTTTATCGCATCTTCGCAGAACTGACGGCGATCGGCATCGCGGCTCAACCCGCCGTCTATTCCGACGAGATGGTGGACGAAGTGCGTGAACAACTGCTGAATGTCGATGGCGTACTGGTATGGGTCGACCCGATTCACGATGGGCAGACCCGAGTCGTTCTCGACGCGATGTTGCGGGAGGTGGCGTCGCGCGGACCCTGGGTCAGCGCCCACCCTGACGTTATCTTGAAGATGGGCGTCAAGGAGGTTCTACATCGCACCAGGCATCTCGGCTGGGGCACGGATACCCATCTGTATCTCAACACATCTGCGTTCCAGTCCGAGTTCCCGTCCCGGCTTGAATCGACAGGACCGCGCGTGCTCAAACAAAATAGGGGCAATGGAGGTCAGGGGGTCTGGAAGGTCGAGCAAATCTCGCCGCCGGGCAGCGATACCGTATTGGTTCGAGTTCTGCATGCACGCCGAGGGAGTGTGCCGCAAGAGATAGCGCTTCACGAATTCATGGCGCGTTGCGAGGCATACCTCAGGCCCGACGGCTGCATTGTCGACCAACCCTTTCAGTCACGCCTGCCCGACGGCATGATTCGCTGCTACATGGGAAGAGAGAAGGTTGTTGGATTTGGACACCAGTTGATCAAGGCGCTGATACCGCCACCACCGGAAGGACCCGACTCTGACGCTGCGCAGCCCGGGCCACGTATCATGCACCCCGCCTCGGCTGAGCCGTTCCAGGCCTTGAGAGCGAAAATGGAACTCGAATGGACGCCGCAAATGATGAACGTCCTGAACATCGACAGCGCTTCGCTGCCGATTATCTGGGATGCTGACTTTCTTTATGGGCCACGCACCGAATCGGGCAAGGATACCTACGTACTCTGCGAGATCAACGTCAGCTCGGTTTTCGCCATACCAGACCAGGCACCGGCAGCTATTGCTCGCCTGGTGAACGAACGTCTGCGAAAAAAATAGGCCTCGATCTGAGGTTCCGCCGAAGTACGACCAACATGATTTGCGTTACGTCGGGCGGAGGTGGGATCGGTTAGCGACCGACACGAAAATAGTTCTCGGACACGGGAATAAGCCCGCGGCGCCGGCCGTTTTATTTCTGTAGTGTTGATACGCGCGGTATTCGTAGAAGAAAACGTCATGTTCTCAAGCTCACGCACCGCAGTCTTCCTTGGCGTGGCCGCACTCGGCCTCGTTTGCAGCCCCAGTTACGCAGAGCAGACGATAAAAGCCACGCTGCTCACGAACACGATCCAGCTCAATGCAAGTGACGTTAAGGCAGGCAAAGTCACGTTCGAGGTAAGCAACGCGCCGGACACCGGTATGACGCATGAGTTCGTCGTTCTTAAAACAGACCTGCCCGCCGATAGGCTGCCAGTTAAAAATGGACAGGTGTCGGAGAGTCAGTTCAAAAAAATGGGAGAGGTGGAGGACATCGACCCCGGCAAGAGCAAACGTTTGACGCTCAAGTTGGCACCCGGCCGCTACGTAGTAATCTGCAACCGGCCAGGCCACTACTCGATGGGCCTGCATACGTCTTTGCTCGTCACGCCCTGACCGGCTTGGGTCATGCGTTTTTTGACGCACCACGTTTCACTGATCCAGATGAGCTTGGCGACCTCGTTTTGTCACGCGCGGTAACGAATTTCCGCTGCACGCTCCCCGGACAAGCGTGCCTCGCCGTGGTCTAAATCTTTAGCGGAGTCGTTCCGCCACATTAGATGAGGTCTTACCGTGCAGCACATGATTTTGCCCCATTTGACAGGGGTATTTGCAGCCGCATTGCTGGGCGGCTGTGCCGTGGCGCCTTACGACACATCGATGAATTCCTGTGATCAGGAGTACATGATGACCAATCCTGCGGGCGCTGAATATTACTGCGGTCCCGCCTATGGGTACCCCCTGTACGAAGGAGGTTTTTCCGGCTTTGTCGATATTGACAACTTTCACCGTCACCACCACCACCACGACCACGACCACGACCACGACCACGACTTCGATTTTCATCGCGGCCATGACCATGATCGTGACTTTCATCACGGCGGCGCAATGGCTGGCCGCGGCCACGGCGAAGCGCACGCCGAAGGCCACGGCGGCGGGCACGGCGGCGGGCACGACTCAAGTGGTTTCGGCAGCGACTTTCAGCCGTCGGGAGCGAGCGGATCGCACGGGGGTGGTCCGCGTAAGTAACCGGAATCACGCAACGGACCGCACCTCCACAATCTTCCGCTCGAACGACTCCGATCCCGGTCTACGTTTTGTCGGACCACCGCTTTTTAGCGGCACGCTCTGGTCTTTCTAGAGATCTCGCGTGGGTGGATCGCAGTAATACCAGGAGGCGCTGTACTGGCCCGGGCCGGCTGAGGGCTACCCTTGTTCGACGTAGTTCGCCGGCGCGGCGTGAGCGGTCACGTTGGACGATCCCATATGAGCGTTGCGAGAGGCGCACATAGGAAAAGTTGGACTAGCGCCGATGCATTCCGCCGGACCCATTCATACCGCCGAATCCATGCATTCCGCCGGACCCATGCATTCCGCCGGACCCATGCATTCCGCCGGACCCATGCATGCCGCCGAATCCCCTCGTACCACCGAAGTTATGCATACCGCCGCCCGGGAACGGGCCGCGGTGAAAACCCGTTCCGTTTGGTGCAAAGCGAACGTGACCCATCTGATGAAAGTGGTCAAAGTGATGGAAGTGATGGAAACGGTCGACAAAGATAAAGCTCACGCCCGCGCCAATGAATACCGGCGGCCCCCACCACCAGGGGTCGGAATAGGGATAGGCCGCGGCGGGGTACCACAGCACGCTGCCATCCTGGCTTTGAACAATCTGCCAGGTCCCATCACTTTGCAGGCACGCACGTCCGACAACCTGCTGCATCGTCCCATCGATTTCTGCCTGCCCGACAACAGCTCGGCAATTCGCGCTGTCCGTGCTGTCGACCGGCACCGGTTGCTCGTCATACGTTTGCGCGAGTGCAGGCGCAGCGAAGCCGAGACAGACGAGCAATGTCCCGAAACGAAGCAGTTTGTTCATGATGTATGGCCACATGAATCCCCGACGTTTTCGACGTCGTGTCGTCGGCGTCACCCAGCACATCGGTGTGCTTGCGCAAATTCACGTCACAGGCATGGCCGCGATAGGGGCCTGCCGCTCGGGACGTGGTTGCCTGACGAGTAAACGATGGAACATGCCGGCTTATTCCAGCAATACTTGTTCTCTGGCGTTTTTGAATTCCGTCATTCGAGTGCGCAGCCAGGGCAATGGTGACGATCTGACGGATGGATCTAACAATCGCGCGCGTGGTGAATACGATGTGAGGAATCGCTGGCAGCAGCCGACTTATCAGTCAACTGCATCGATGGCTAACTATCGGAAGACGGCTGCCGCTCCGCTCCCGTCGCGCTTTCAATCATGGTCGTCATTTGACCGCCTGTCCGACGAACTCTTCAGCTCTTTATCCCCTGATTTCTTCGTTCGATGCAGCGAGTTTCCGATCTGTCCGGTGACATCCTGGATAGATGAGCGCATGTACCAAGGCCACCAGGCCAGATGCCAGAACCACAGGCATGCTCCGCGGTATCCCCGGAGCCACTCACGGTTTATACCAGTCGCAGGAAAGCTTTCAAGGCTGCGATGGCCGAGCGCCATCACACCAATCGTCATCCAGACAACCGCGATGACGAGGGTCGGAAGTGACAGAACGCATGCGGCGACAAATATCGCAAGCGGCAGACAGATAGTGAGTGGCGAGCGGGTTTTCATTTTGCTTTCGCCCCTATATAACGGATCTTATTATTTTAGATTAGCGTATTTTGGAGGTATTAACCGCCAGGATTTTGTACCATCGCTGGACCCTAACGCCGACCGTCAAACCGCAGAATATTCTGCGGTTTGAACATCCAAAGTGTGATTCATAGTCAGGCTCTAACCCACGAAGTGCCAATGCTTACGTGGAAAGCATGAAGTTTTGCATGCACGAAAATCGCCCCGAAACGCCGCCGGCGGTCATAGCCAAGCTAAAGACATGTGAAAACATGACACCGATTTATGTTGAAGCGACGAGATAACCGCAATGAACAATGATGTGCTCGCTGCCTTTGCCACGGGCGAATTATGCAATGTGAATCGCAGTGAAAGTAATTCGTTGGCAAATTCACATGCCAGCGACTTTTTTTTGTCCCCGTATTGTCATTCCCTCCCTATAATTTCTTCCCGTCGTAACGCTTTGTAATGGAGGCAGCGTCCCCACGCAGGGAGCTGCCCGTCGTCGCCACACGCCACATTACCGCTTGCTCGTCCGAGTAACGTCATGGAGGCGTTCGTGAAAAAAATTGCCAACGTAATTAGTACACCCATATTTAGAAGCGGCTTGCTTTGCGGCGCCGTTTCCGTCGCGCTTGCCGCGGCTATCTGGCCGACCGTCGCGCAAAGCCAGCAGCAGGCCGCGATAGCGGCTGCGCCAGTGAACACCGCGTCGCCGATCAAGCATGTCATCGTGGTGGTCGGCGAGAACCGCACGTTCGATCACGTATTTGGTGCTTACACGCCACGCCAGGGGCAGACAGTGGCGAACCTGCTGTCGAAGGGCATCATCACGGCCGACGGCCGCCCGGGTCCGAACTTCGCGCTGGCCGCGCAATACACGGCTAGCGCCACTGACCCGAAGCGCTTCGAGATGGCGCCTGGCGGCAAGCAGCCGTATACAGTGCTGCCGGCGCCGAATACCGGCTCTACGGCAAGCACACCGAGCGATACCAGTCCGCCGCCGTTCGCCACGCTCACCGCGGCGCAGGCCGCCGAGGGCGCGATGATGGAGCCTTGGGACGTCGTGCATTTGACCACCGGCGCGAGCGGCTTGCCGACGCATAGCGTCGATACGCGCTTCGGCTCGAACACGTATAACCTGCCGAATGGACCGTATCAGATCTCGCGCGTCGGTCCCGACTATGATCAGTACATCAACAGCCCGGTGCACCGCTTCTACCAGAATTGGCAACAGGCCGATTGCAGCCTCGATCACGCCACGCTCGATAATCCGAGCGGTTGTCAGATGGATCTGTTCGCGTGGGTGGAGACATCGGTGGGCGCCGGTTCGAACGGCAAGCCGCGGCCCGCGAACTTCAACGACGAGACGACCGGCGAAGGCGCGACCGCGCTCGGCTATTACAACGTGAATACCGGCGACATGCCGTACTTCACGCATCTCGCGCGCCAATTCACGATCAGCGACAACTATCACCAGCCGGTGATGGGCGGCACGGGCGCGAACAGCATCATGATCGGCACCGCCGATGCGCTCTACTACACGGACGGCAACGGCAATGCCACAAAGCCGCCGGCAGATCAGATCGAGAATCCGCTACCGCAGGCAAACACCAACAACTATTACACGCAGGACGGCTATTCGGGCGGCACGTACAGCAACTGCTCGGACAGTCATCAGCCCGGCGCCGGCGCGCTGCGGCAGTACCTGAACCGCCTGCCGTACAAGCCGGACGCGAAGTGCGCGCCGAACACGTATTACCTGCTGAACAACTACAACCCAGGCTACAACGGGGACGGCACGGTCAATACGAGTACGTTCACGATCCCGCCGTCGCCGGTGCGGACGATCGCCGATACGCTGATCGAAAAGAACATCTCGTGGAAGTACTACGGCGAAGGCTGGAATACGTTTGTGACGACGCCGGCCACGAGTGTCTACTGCAATATCTGCAACCCGTTCCTGTATGAAACCGCGATCATGACGAACCCCGCGCTCGTCAAAGCGCACCTGCAGGACACGACCGATCTGTACGCGGACATCGCGAACGGCACGCTGCCCGCGGTTTCGTTCGTGAAGCCGGGCGGTCTGCTCGACGGGCATCCGGAGTCGTCGAAGTTCGGACTCTTTGAATCGTTCGTGCACAAGCTGGTCGACACGGTGCAGCGTGACCCGAGCCTGTGGGCTTCAACAGCGATTCTTGTCACGACCGACGAAGGCGGCGGCTACTACGACTCAGGCTACATCCAGCCGCTCGACTTCTTTGGCGACGGCCCGCGCATTCCGATGATCGTCGTGTCGCCATACTCTCGCGGTGGCCGCGTCGTGCACCAGTACGGTGATCACGCGTCGATCGTGAAGTTCATCGACCGCAACTGGCATTTGAAGCCGATCACGGAAAGAAGCCGTGACAATCTGCCGAATCCGATCCAGTTGCAGACGCATCCGTATGTGCCGGTCAATGCGCCCGCAATCGACGACCTGTTCGACGCGTTCGAGTTTCCGCGCACGCCGTAACGGTGTGACATGGACGGCAGAGCCGGACCGGCTCTGCCGATCTCAAGGATCGAGTCGTTCTGACACCCTCAAAAAATCCGAGAAAATAGTTTTCTCGAATTAAACAGAACTCACCCTTTATAAAGTCAAATTAAGCACGAAACAAAAATCCGACTTTAGAAAAACTAAACACGGAACTCAAATCAAATCGTTTGTGCGCTAACACCCCCGCCGCTACTCTGTCCTGCAATGATCTCCGGCAAACATCACGCTTTGAAGCGGATTTTGCCACCCACTTCATTTCATGCATTCGACAGAGGAAATTCAGAATGAGTCTGGCGCACATCGAATCTCGACCCAGCAAGATATCCGAAGTTCAGCTCGGGGAATCCGATATTTCAATCGAGCAATTCATTGCCGTAGCCCGACATGGCGCACAGATAAAGTTTTCGCCCGTCTATCGCGAGCGCGTGTTGAACTCGCGCCGCCTAGTCGATCTTTTTCTGAGCCAGAACCGGCTTGTCTATGGGGTGACGTCTGGCTTTGGCGCAAATTCGACACGCGTCATCAGCCCGGACGACGCCGAGCAGCTTCAGCGAAATATCGTGCGCTCCCATGCCGTCTCGGTCGGCGAACCGCTGCCTCGTGAAGTGGTTCGAGCCACGCTCCTGATGATGCTGATCAGCCTCGGCAAGGGTTATTCCGGCGTAAGCCTCGAGTTGCTGCAGCAAATCGCCGAACTGCTGAACAACGACATCACGCCGTTCGCACCGGGCGATGGATCGGTTGGTTATCTCGCGCCCGAGGCACATATGGCGCTTGTGCTGATCGGCGAAGGAGAAGCTTTCTATCGCGGTGAACGCGTGAGTGGCGCCGAAGCATTGGAGCGAGCGGGGCTGAAGCCGCACTCGTTGCGCTGCAAGGAGGGGCTTTCGCTCACCAACGGCACTACCTCAGTGACCGCGATCGGGATGCTCGCGCTTTACAACGCGCTCGAGCTTTCGAAGGTTGCGGACATCGCCGCATCAATGTCCCTGCAGCCGCTCAAGGCCACCACGCGCTCGCTGGATGCCCGGTATCACTCCGTCAAGAAACACGTCGATCAGCGGAACACGGCCGACAACATCCGGCGGCTCCTCGCCGGAAGTGCGCTATGCGATCGCTTTACCGATTACCGGCTGCAGGACGCCTACAGCCTTCGCGGCATTGCTCAGGTACATGGAGCGTCCAAGCGGGCGATCAAGGACGCCTACGACGCGATTCTCGATGAAGTGGGGTCGTGCGGCGACAACCCTGTCATCCATCCCAACGCCGAGGATGGTACCGCGATATCCGGTGCCAACTTCGACGGTACGTTCGTCGGCATCGCGTGCGATCTCCTTTGCATCTCCATGACCACGCTCGCGAAGATCTCGGAGCGCAGGACGGACCGTCTCGTCAACCCGTACTTCAGCGAACTGCCTGCGTTCCTCGCGAAGGATCCCGGGCTGAACAGCGGTTACATGATCATTCAGTACACGGCGGCCGGCTTGCTGGGCGAGATGCGCACCCTTGCTCAACCGGCAAGCGTCGATAGCGTGCCGACGAGCGGCAACCAGGAAGACCCCGTGAGCTTCGCCTATCACGCGGCACGAAAAGCCTACACAACTTCGCAGAAGTTGCAGCACGTGCTGGCGATCGAACTGCTCACCGCCGCCCAGGCGCTGGATTTCTTCGATCCAGCCGACGCATCACCCGCAACCGCGGCGGTGTATGCGCGAATTCGACAGGTTGCCCCGACAGCAGAAGGCGATCGGTTTTTCTATCCGGACATGATGGGCGTCCACCGGCTCGTCGAACAGGGCGACTTGCTGAACATCGTGGAAAACATCGCCGGCACCTTGCACAACTGAAGCCGGTAGCGCCAGCAATGCCGCGAACTGTGGCGATCCGAGTATTTTCAATCCAAGCACAACCTTGATTCGACACTATAGAGGTGTAATGTGAATACGATTTCCACAAGAGTCCTGAAGACTTCTCTCGTCACCTTTCTCGGCGTGCTGGCACTGGCAGGAAACGGCGCTCAAGCAAAGGAATGGAAGACCGTGAAGGTCGCCCTGGAAGGCAGTTATGCTCCATGGAATCTGACCTTGCCGAATGGCAAAATCTCGGGATTCGAACCGGAATTGCTCGACAATCTTTGCAAGCGGGTTAACCTGCAATGCGAGCCGGTCGCCCAGGACTTTGACGGCCTCATTACCGGCCTGCAGGCGGGCAAATTCGATGCTGTGATGGATGCCCTTGCAATCACACCCGAACGTCAGCAGGTCATTGCCTTCTCCAAGCCCTACGCTGCAACGCCGGCCGCGTTCGCGACAATAGATGGGCACGGATTGGCGAACACGACAGGAAAAACCTCTTCGCTCAAGCTGACTGGCGACACCAAAACCGACAGCCCCATGATCGCCCCGCTGCGCGATCAACTGAAAGGGAAATCGATCGGCATTCAATCCGGCACGGTGTACACCAAGTTCATCAACGACAACTTCAAGGACATCACTTCCGTACGCCTCTACAAGACCTCGGCCGAACGTGACCTCGACCTGGTCAACGGACGCGTCGACATAGCCTTCGACGACGTCACCTACTACGCCGGAATCGCCGACAATAAAGACACCTCCCGAATCCGGATCGCCGGACCAACCATCGGCGGCGCGGTTTGGGGGCCGGGAGAAGGTCTTGGGTTTCGCAAACAGGATACGGATCTGAAAGCAAAGTTTGACGCAGCCATCACGGCAGCACTAGCGGACGGTACCGTGACGCGCTTGTCGGAAAAGTGGTTCAAGACCGATGTGAAGCCGTAAGCGTGCGGCATTGCATGACGCCGTTGCGCGTCGAGGCGGAGATCAGTCTTTGCTAGGGAAACGCTGATTAATGTACTGCCCGTTCGGTTTGCAGATGAAGCGGCG
>NZ_JALOCP010000056.1:0-38059 GCF_030511745.1 Paraburkholderia sp. SECH4 | reverse complement strand
AGCCGATCCTTTCGCGCGTCAACAAAATCCGCGACGGTGTAGATCCAATGCTTACAGACGAATAACGACATTACTAACGAGTTCTTTAGAAATATTTGGAAATATTTTTATTACGTTTTGTTTTCATTCATGGCGTGCATTTTGTGGAAGTCCGCTGGGATCCCGGCATTTCACGCCTGCGCGTGGCGCGGGTCGTCAGTGCAATAGACGTCGGCAAGGTGGTCAATCCGCTCGCGGCGCGCAATCAGGTGGAATAGTGAGTTACCGTCCAACCTTCCGCTGCGCCATGTACGCAAGATAAGCGATGATCAGATCGATCTCGCGATCGCTCAGTTGATCCTGCGGGAAAGCGGGCATGGTCCGGCCGGGCCAGTCTCGAACCGATGCCGGATTGCGAATGTAGCGGCGCAATGCAGCGGGCTGGAAGTATTCGACTGGATTCATCGGCACGTTGAGGTCGGGGCCGGTGTCCGCACTGCCCGCATGGTTGAGCCGATGACAGGCAAGACACTGGGTGATGAACAGGCTTTGGCCCGCGCGAACCGGATCGGTTGCCGGCAGCATCGGATCGACGGCGAGCACCGGCCAACGCGCGGATGGCGAGGGTTGCGTAGCAAGTTGCGCGATCTGGTAAGGCCACTGTTCGCTGCGCACGGATGCCGCTTCCCTGCCGATCCATACCAGGTAAAACGGTCCGGCGCTGACCGGCTTGCCCGGCAGCTTCGGCCACGGCTGCGCCGGGTCCTCGACCGCGAGCCATGCGACGGCTTTCGCAGGATCACGATTGCGCACGAGGTCCATCGGCAGTTGCGCGGCGAAGCCGTCGGTCGCACGTGCCTCGAGCACGCTGTCCGTGGGCAACGTCGCGCCGCCGAGCAGGTCGGCCAGCGGCACTGCGCGATAGGTCGTCGACGTACCGTAGGCCACATCTACCGGAACGTGAATCTCAGCGGCATCCGGACGCGCCAGCAGCGCCCCTTGGCTAAACGACTGGGTCTTGCCGCCTATCCTGAGTTCGATCATGGACTGCGCGGCCGCACACTGCCCGATCACGCCGAGCGTCAGGAGCAAAACCGCAAACAACACGCGCTTCGACATTTGTCCTCCGTGCATTGTTGTTGCCGACGGCGTCGAAGGCAAAATCGCCAAAGTCGTCGGGAAAGGCAAGCCAGCCTTCGTTTTAAAACTCTCAGTATCCGCCCAAGTACCAAGCGAATTGTATTCGCCTGGACGGTATACGTCGGACATAAACGTAGCGGTGAAGAAAACGTCTGCAAGAACAGCCACACGGAAAAACATCGCGCTTCAGCCGGGCCACCGTTTTTTCATGCCGACCGATCTCAACGATGCCCGCGTGCAATCGTAAGAAGCTTTTTGCTACGTCCTCAACGAGTAATGAAAGTCACTTGATAGTCGTCGTGAGAGGTTGACGTTGATAAAAGGGATCTTGCCCAGCACCGCGAAGCGGAGAAACCAGACGCGGCAGCGGCACTCGGGAACGCATCAGAACTGGGCGGTCAGCTGGAATCCCAACGTGACGCGCGCTGTATTGAAGGTGGCTGGCTTGTACAACGGTGTCCCTGCGAACACGTCATAACCGAGCGCACCGAAATGGCTCGACACACTGCCGCGCAAACCGACGACGGCGCCCGCGAGCTGCGTGCCTGCCAGGAATGCCGTGTTGGGACCGAACACGTGCCCGTCGCGCGTTGGCCGGAGTTGTCGATCGAGGCGACGGCCGTCCACGGCTTCGTGCGCTTCACGGTAATCACGACATCACTCTCACCAGGCGTTTCGGTCGGCACGACCTGCATATCAACGTCCTGACTCGCGACGCGCTTCATCTGCTCAAGCCCCTGTTCAAGATCGCGCAGGTTGAGCAGGTCGCCGCCGCGTGCCGGAAATGCCGACTTCCACGTGCCACGCGTCGCGGCGTCGGCAAAGCGTAATTGGTGAATGACACCGGGCACGAGCGAGAGGCGCAACGTTCCTTTCGACAGGTCCTGCTCCGGGACAAGCACGCGCGTGGTGATGTAGCCTCGGCTGAGAATCACCTGCGAGAGGCCCTTGACGATCAGATCCACCCCCTGTTTGCCGACGCATTGACCGCTATAGTGATCAAGCCATTCACGGGCAAAGGCAAAACGGTCCTGCGGCAGCGCCGAGTCACCTTGCGCACGAACGGCATCGGGCAACGTCGCCGGTACGTCCAGGACGAATGACTGGATGCGGAAGCACGGCGTCTCGGTCGGCAGATCAGGCCAGCCCGTGGCATTGGGTGTGCCTGATCGGACGGCAGGCGCATTGACGGTCTGAGCGCGTTCTTGCGCCTGACGCTGCTGCTCGATAAGTTGCTGTTGCTGTGCCGCGCTGCGTGCGGCATTTGCGAAATCGGGCGAAGGCGGCGACGTTTGCGCCGAAGCGCCGAAAGCTGTCACCGTCAGTCCTGCCGACAGTGCTATCGCAACGCGTAAGTGTTGCATTGGTCTTTTTCTCTACTGGTTATTATTGATCTGACTGCTTGGCGCTTTTCACGGCCCCCGTTTTGTCGCGGCCTCTGCGTCGGACGACGGACATTTAGGTGCGTAATGCGTTTGCACGGGTTCGTCCAGTCCACTGGCATCGATGTGGTGAACCTCGATCGAACAGCCATGTGACTTGCGTCCTTCTTCCTGCAAGGCCAAGTACACGTCGTAATCCTGCCCAGCGATCGGCGTGAAGGTCATCTCGTGCGGCTTGCAGGCCCACGAATAGCCACCGTACTTGCTGCTGCCTACGTCACCGGCTGTACTCAGCGATAACGTGATCGGCTGCCCAGCCGGAACGACGTATTCCCGGATCATGTCCTTGAAACGCAGACCCTCGATCCGCATCCATGGTCGGGGACTCTGTGGCATGCCAATCACAACGCTGCGTGACGAGTATTTGTAGCGCGCCCAGAAACCGTCGTCGACGCTGACCCGCTGCGGGTCGCCCTGCCAACCATTCGAATAGCACGCACCCACTCTGAACGAAGCAGCTTGCAGGTCATTGCCCGACTGGATACGCACACGAGCCGAAACTTGCGGCTGATAGTCTGGAGCCGCAGTTGTGACGTAATGTGAGGGTGTGCAACCGGCAGTGAGGGCGAAGATGCCGCCTGCCGTCAGAACACGGATGAAGAGTGACAAGTTACGTGTCATCGTGCTTCCACAATTTTCAATAGCTCCCCCGATGCGACAGATAAAGTACCGTTGAAATCCAACCCCTCGTACTGCGCGAAAACGACGGTCATTGCCTCGTCATTGATGCCGCTCACTCACATGAAACGCCCTCTCGCCACTGAGTTTTTGGGTCCGTTTTCCATGCCAAAGTCTCTTCCACTCAGAGACTGATGCCATAGCTGCGCGACCTTTGCGCTTCCGTCGGGTGCAATTGACGGCTATACAGATCCGAATTATTTTCCTTCGAGCAAGATGCCTAGTCGTACGAAGAACGCCGCAAGGGAGCCTGGAACAAAATATAGCAAAAAGACCATTCCGAATGATCGATGGTGAAAATCAAGGGTCCGCTCGGTAACCAAAATCATAATTGCCGTTCCGACGACGCCAGCAAAGATCAGCTTGATTGTTAGCCATAACCATCCAAGCAAGAAGACTCTTATGACTGTCTTTGTCATTTCTTTGTCTTAGCAGTGGGTGGAGATAGCGCACTCGTCGCACCGTTATAGCCACCGCTCAGCATTTCCTGGACGCCATCTGCAGCGATTGGATTAAACCATTTGAAAAAGCCACGCCAACAGCAGAACAGCGATTAGGCGCAAGTGAATACATAAAACGACCAAATATATTCGCTCAGCACTGTCAATAGTCGACAACGATCAATGCCTGCACCCCACGCATGTCGATGACCGAGGAGATCTTCCCCCACGAAAACGCCCACCCCAAAGAAGCCGGAGATGTTTCAAGGACACTCTTCCCGAAACATGCGACCATCAGAAATTCATCATGAAACTTCTTTCTTGCTTTTTCGTTTCCTATGTCCCAAGCGTCAGGATCAACGCCATCGGCGTTAAGACACTGAAGCCAAATTTGCTTTAACCGTTCACGAAAAAAAATCGCGCCCACCCCCCAAGTTCTCTGCCCGGAAATGTGGGCACCGATGCTTAGCTGGGTATGGTCTGGTGTCGCCGGCGACCGCTTCGTTGAGACAGAGCGTTCAAGCTGCGCGATTGTCGTCGCACACGAGACTTCAAATCCGTCATCGAACCTTACTTTCCCGGATTGAAGATCGATCATGGCTTTACTCCTGGTATCTTGCTGACAAACGGAATCGCTCTGACTCGTTCTGGCTCGCCCGCGGACGGGTTGTCGTACACGGTACCCGCATTAGCGACATTCACGGTCGCAATCGAATCCGGTGTTATCGAGTTGCCTTTGACACCCGCCAGCCACAACATATCGGCCATCTGTTGTACGGTGCACTGGCCATTGCTCGAGCCTGCCAGCTTCCTAGCAAGGGCCTCCTTCTTGCCAGGAAGCTGGCGGTTGTACATGTTAGTCATCCTTGCGCCCGAATCTCGCGCGGAGCGGGAATTTGTCCGGCCAAAACCAGTTACCAAGCACGATAAAAAAGGAAACTAGGCCAGCCAGTAGCACAAGTTCGCCGAGCAAAGACAACACATCGCGGAACGAAAGAGCAGCCAAGTTAGGCCACGGGTGGCCGCCCAAATAGTGGCCCGCGGCGATTTTTAGCGGCAGTAACAAAAGGACCGCGATAGAAATCGCGCTTGTTAGAAGACACCAGATGGTCAAACATTTTCGCATAGATCTATTTCCTCTCTGTCTTCGACGGGGAAACATAATTCTGCATAGCACCACTTCCCCAGTTAAGGAGTTCTGATACGCCCGCTCCCACAAACGGGCCAGCCGTCTCCCCTACAGCATCGCCGATCGCATAGCCAGCAGCACTCGACACCGCGTTCGTGCCGGCATTTGCAATTGCGTCTCCCTTACTAGGTGGATTGCTGTTCGTCACAGGCTTAACCAACAGGTCGGCTGCGACAGACGTCGCTACAGTAGCGCCGACAGTGACTGCGACACTGGTACCGTACGTGGCATAGTTGGTCGCGAACGCGCTGCCCGTATCAACAAAATCAAACTCCTTAGTGGGGTCTTTGAAGATCTGGATGCCCTGAGAGGCCGCATTGACCGCTGCACCAGCGGCGCCCGAATATGTACGCATGCCATTGTTTGCCGCGGCGATCACAATAGCAGCTTCCGGCGCAACTAGACCTGCTACGCCGGTCAAGACCGTCCCACCGACGAGCAGCGCAGTATTCTCACTCCGATACATCGCCTGCGTGCCCGGGTTATTCGGATCAACGTTGGCGTTATAGACCAGACAGTCAGTGCTCGCACAGGAGAAATATCCTGCTCCATGCGGGCCAATTTGTGACCCATAGTCGATCGGCGTGCTCGAGTAGCCGTTTCCGCAACGGCCACCAGCATCCCCCGCGGCTTGCTATATACAAGCCGGTATGCACGATTATTCATTTGTATTTGTCTGATGTACTCGAACGCGCACGCAATTTATCAGAAACAATTGGTAACCAATAGTTTGATTTTGTAACGTGACGTGAATGGGCAACACTGATGCAGAAAGCATCTTCAGCCTATCGACCAGAAGATTTACTGATGTGGCATTGCGAGGCAAAAACTGGCAAGCATGATCTGCCGGCAGCAATCACTCGTCTAGGCGAGTAGTGACAAGGACGCTGCGGCCAAATCACTGAAACCAGCGTTTCGTGAGGTCAAAGTCGCTGGTTAAATGCATGTTATATTCCGGATTAACTGACGTTAATTTCAGTCACTCGCAACACCATCGGGCATGGCCGCGGCAAACGCCGCATGGACATAGTGCGAACGCTGAAATGGTCTGGCCTCCAGCTGAACGGCGCCGTCCGGCAGTAGATTCCCCATGATTGGCCTTGCCCGTTTCAGCCGTAGTTTCTTCGACCGCGACTAACATCCCTCAAAGCTTGTTGTACGCAAACCGGTACGTCTGGTTATTCATTCCTCTTCGAACACCGTATTAATACCGTAGTCGAGGATATCGGAAACGCACCGTGAGTATTGTCAAGACGTGTCAGGTGCGCGACGTCTTAACAAGAATTCACAATCCTCGATAATTATCTGGTTGTGCTGAGCAAAGAGGCTTTGCGTTCGCGAATCAGGACTGAATAGGTGACTCCTAACGCGAGAGACAATGCCAGCGAGTTTTCAGCACAGCATCGGGTGCCTTTATGGCTTCCGTGTTGAACATAATTGAGGTGGTACGATTTCTTGCAGGCAGTCACGCCCGCTAATCGACGAGAAAGGGGATGACGACGGCATTCCTCGTGGCTGGATGCGCGTCGACATCGCGCTAAACGGACCTCGGGATATTTCGGATTGGCTCGATCTGGGAACAGGGGCGTTTGCATACCCAATGCCTGGCGATGGGCCTAAAAAGCCAAAAGCCGTTGAATTCTTTTAAATTCAACGGCTTCTCATTCAATTCGTGGCGGAGAGACGGGGATTCGAACCCCGGATAGGTTATTAACCTATACACGCTTTCCAGGCGTGCGACTTAAACCGCTCATCCATCTCTCCGGCGGGGAGCCGAATTATAGCAAACTTCGGGCCCTGCGCCAGACCCATGCGCAAACCGGCCTAAGGATGCCGGATGTAGTCCACCAGCGCCCTCGTATAAGCGTCCGGTTTCCGGGCCACCAGGCTCACCCCGATCGCCACCAGAAACCCCGCCGGCACGCCGAACACGCCCGAACTGATCGGCTCGATGCCAAACCACCGAGCTCCAGCGAAGCCCGTCATCTGCGTGAAGAACGGATACGTCGACACGATGTAGTAGATGCACACCACCAGCCCCGCCACCATGCCCGCGACAGCCCCGAGTCGCGTGGTCCGCTTCCAGAACACGCCTAACACCAGCACAGGAAACAGACTCGAAGCCGCCAGCGAAAACGCCGCGCCCACCAGAAACAGAATATTCCCCGTATTCAACGAAGCCACATACGAGGCGAACAACGCCACCCCAAGCAACAAAATCTTCGAGATCGTCACGCGCCGCTGGCTCGATGCTGTCGGATCGACCATGTGGTAGTAGACGTCGTGCGATAACGCGTTGGCGATAGTCAGCAGTAAACCATCCGCAGTCGAGAGCGCCGCGGCCAACGCACCGGCCGCGATCAACCCGGACATCACATACGGCAGCCCCGCGATCTCGGGCGCGGCGAGCACCACCATATCCGGCTGCATCTGGATCTCGCTCCAGCGCACGATACCGTCGCCGTTCGTGTCAGCAAGACTGATCAGACTCGGCTCGACCTTGCGCCACTGCGTGAGCCACTGCGGTAAATCGGAAAAGTGATGACCCACCAGGTTGGTCAGCATCTCGTACTTGATCAGCACTGCCAGCACAGGCACCGTCAGATAGAACAGCGCGACGAAGAACAGCGTCCAGCCGACCGAGCGTCGCGCGGACGCCACCGAGGTCGTCGTGTTGTAGCGCGTCAGGATATGCGGCAGGCTCGCGGTGCCAAGCGAAAGACACAGCAGCAGCGACAGAAAATTGCGCTCGTGGGTACGCCTGTCTTCTTCGCTCGTAACGGGAAACGGCTCGTGCATCGGCACCGGCGCGGCCGCGCGCATCAGCATCTCATCGCGGCGTTGGGTCCAGACGATCTGTGCGGCCGCGGCATCGTGTGGAAATTGTTCGAGCGCCCGCTCGCGTTCCTTGATCTCGCGCAGCGGACCATTGTGGCGTCGCAAGTCCGCGACTTCCTGCGTGAGGCGCAGCTTCTCGTCGACGAACGATTGCGGCAACGTGTCGAGCCGCATCTGCATCAGCTCGGCGCGCCGCCGATAATCGTCACGTACGGTCTGCTCGAGCGGCGCGTCGCGCACCTGCTTCTCCAGGCCTTCGACGCGCTCCATCAAGCGCCCGTAGTTGAACTGAGGCACCCAGCCGAGACCATCCTTATGCGCGATCATCGACACGGGAATCAGAATCGCCGCGATCAGGATGATGTATTGCGCGACCTGGGTCCACGTCACCGCACGCATGCCGCCCAGAAACGAACACACGAGAATGCCCGCGAGTCCGCAGAAAATACCAACCGCGAAATCCACGCCGATAAACCGCGTCGCGATCAAGCCGACGCCCTGAATCTGCGCGACCAGATAAACGAACGAACAGAGGATCGCCGCTAACGCAGCGAGTCCACGCACCGCGTTGCTCGAAAAGCGCGTGCCGAGAAAGTCGGGAATCGTGTAGCGCGCGAGTTTGCGCACATATGGCGCGAGCAGGAACGCGACGAGGCAATAGCCGCCGGTCCAGCCCATCAGATACGCGAGACCGTCATATCCGGTCGCATAGATCGACCCGGCGAGGCCGATGAACGATGCGGCGGACAACCAGTCGGCCGCAGTCGCCATGCCGTTGAAGACGGACGGCACGCGCCGCCCCGCTACGTAGTATTCGACGAGGTCGGACGTGCGCGACAGCAACCCGATCACCGCATAGACCGCGATCGGTACGAACAGGAACACATAGCCGATCCATACGCCGGGGCCTGTGGTCCGCTCGATGCGCCACATCACATAGATGAAAAGCAGGAAGCCGAGCGTATAGAGCGCGTATGAGCGGATCAGCCGGTTCGTGAGCTTCATCGGCTCAGCTTCCGCGCGCAGCGGGCGTGGTGGAATCGGCACTGGCACTGGCACTGGCACCGGCACTGGCATCCGCATCGAAAGCGCGTTGCAGACGGCGGTCGGCGCGCTGCATCAGCAGGATATAAACGACGATCAACGCTACGTAGATCAGAATCGCCCCTTGTGCACCGAAGTAGAACGGCAACCTGAAGCCGTTGAAGCGCATCTGATCCAACGCCGGCGCCACCAGCGGCAACACGAACGACACCACGAAGCCCAACGTCATCAACGTCGCGATCAACGCGAGATTGAAGCGCCAGTATTTCTGATGCGCGCGCGCCATCGCTGCCGAGACCGGAGGGGGTTCGGGCGCGGGATTGAGCGTAGCGTGAGAGGAGTGGTGTGGCGCAGCCATGCGCCTATGTATCAAAAAGCCACCGGGCAGGCAATTGGGATTGTCCGCGCGGTGGCTTTAACAGCCTGACGTGAGTGGTCGATACCTGGGTCCAGCCAAGGGCATATCGTTCGACACACCCTTGCTGCAAACCCAGGCAAACCTAAGCTCAGAGCGACTCGCCGAGCTGATCGAGAATCGCCGGGTTCTCCAGCGTCGACACGTCCTGGGTGATTTCCTCGCCCTTCGCGAGCGAGCGCAGCAAGCGACGCATGATCTTGCCCGAACGCGTCTTCGGCAGGTTCTCTCCGAAGCGGATGTCCTTCGGCTTGGCGATCGGACCGATCTCCTTGGCGACCCAATTGCGCAGTTCGTTGGCGAGCTTCACCGCTTCTTCGCCTTCAGGACGCGCGCGCTTGAGCACCACGAATGCGCACACGGCTTCGCCGGTGGTCGCATCAGGACGACCCACCACAGCAGCTTCAGCCACGAGCGGGTTCGACACCAGCGCCGACTCGATCTCCATCGTGCCGAGGCGGTGGCCGGACACATTGAGCACATCGTCGATGCGGCCCATGATCGTGAAGTAGCCGGTTTCCTTGTCGCGCACCGCGCCGTCGCCGGCGAGATACAGCGTGCCGCCGAGTTCTTCGGGGAAGTAGCTCTTCTTGTAGCGGTCCGGATCGCCCCATACGTTGCGCAGCATCGACGGCCATGGACGCTTCACCACCAGAATGCCGCCCTGCCCGTTCGGCACGTCCTGGCCGGTTTCATCGACCACGGCCGCCATGATGCCCGGCAGCGGCAGCGTGCACGACCCCGGCACCAATGGCGTCGCGCCCGGCAGCGGCGTGATCATGTGGCCGCCGGTTTCGGTTTGCCACCACGTATCGACGATCGGGCAGCGGCCGCCGCCGACGTTCTCGTGATACCACACCCATGCTTCCGGATTGATCGGCTCGCCGACCGTACCGATGATGCGCAACGTCGACAGGTCATAGCTCTTCGGATGCACTTTCTCGTCCGCTTCGGCAGCCTTGATCAGCGAGCGGATCGCGGTCGGCGCGGTATAGAACAGCGTGACCTTGTGCTTGGCGATCATGTCCCAGAAGCGGCCGGCGTTCGGATAGGTCGGCACGCCTTCGAACACGACCTGGGTGCCGCCAAGCGTCAACGGGCCATACGTGATGTAGCTATGGCCGGTGATCCAGCCGATGTCTGCGGTACACCAGAACACATCCGTGGGCTTCCAGTCGAACGTCCACTTCATGGTCTGCGCGGCCCACAGCAGATAGCCACCGGTGCTGTGCTGCACGCCCTTCGGCTTGCCGGTCGAACCCGACGTGTACAGGATGAAGAGCGGATGCTCGGCGCCGACCCACTCGGGCGCGCATTGATCCGATTCAGCCTGCGCGAGTTCATGCATCCACAGATCGCGGCTTTCGTTCCACGCGATTTTGCCGCCGGTGCGCTTGTAGACAATCACGCTCTTCACCGCATCGCAGCCGCCCATGGCGATGGCTTCGTCGGCGATGTTCTTCAGCGGCAATGCTTTACCGCCGCGCATCTGTTCGTCGGACGTGACGAGCGCGACAGCGCCCACGTCGACCAGCCGTTCATTGAGCGACTTCGACGAAAAGCCGCCGAACACCACCGAATGCGTTGCTCCGATCCGCGCGCACGCCTGCATCGCGACGACGCCTTCGATCGACATCGGCATATAGATCACGACGCGATCGCCCTTCTTCACGCCGCGTTTTTTCAGCGCGTTCGCAAAGCGCGACACACGTTGCAGCAGATCCTGATAGGTGACGTTGGTGACGGTGCCGTCGTCGGCTTCGAAGATGATCGCGACGCGTTCGCCATTGCCGGCTTCGACATGACGGTCGATGCTGTTATACGACGCGTTCAACTGGCCGTCTTCGAACCATGTGTAGAAAGGCGCTTTCGATTCGTCGAGCACTTTGCTGAAGGGCGTGTTCCAGCTTAGCGTCTCGCGAGCGAGGCGCCCCCAGAAACCCTCGTAATCGCGCTCCGCTTCGGCGACAAGCGCCTGGTACGCATCCATGCCGGAGATCGACGCGCCAGCCGCTGCTTCAGCGGAGGGCGGGAAAACACGGCGTTCCTGAAGAACCGATTCAATCGCAGACATCGACAACCCCTTGGTGAAGATGAAACGTAAAACCTGTACCGGCGCGCCTATGGCTCGCCATGTCATGATGGCGCCGCCATCCGTGATCGATAGGCCGCGCGCTGTCTCCAACCCTCGCGCAGCGATCGCCGATCGCTGCGCCGCGGCCCGTTCGCCTTTCACTTTCATTTATGCCGCACTGCAGCACAAATGACTGGCCGACGTTCCGCTCTCACGTTCAAACATAAACTTTGCAACTTACCGGCCACTTACGCGAGGTGCATCGCGTGGCGGGCGAAAACCCTAACTGGATCAGACTAGCCACGCACGGCATGCTACGCGCTACGGTCCGGTCATGCGTGCTGATCGACATACCGATACAAGCGATCCACGCCGAAATCGGGTACATGGGAAGCATCGCGTACGCCGCACCGGCGCCGCACCGTTACGCTGGTTCGCACGCCCTCTTACAATGCTAACTGAACTAGCCGTCTGGATTCCAGCTTGAATCGTTACTCCCTGCTTCTCATTACCTCGCCTGCGCAGTGGCAGGGATCTGGCTGGCGAGCCTGAAGGTCAAGCGATGCCGCCGGTGGCCTCGTCAGCGCCGCACTGCCCTCCGCGCCGCAGCAAATTTAACCGACGCTGTACAATAGCGCGCCTGACGCGAGCTTTTCCGGCCTTCCCTGGCCGCGTACCGCGCCGTCTGCGCCTCGTTTGCGTGCTTGATCCGCGCGTCTAAATGCGCTGCGGATCAGCGCATTTAGTCCGTGTTCCGTCACCTGCGTTTCATCTGACTCTTGCCTATGTCCGCTCCGCGCCCCGACTCAGCCCGTCAGCGCCGCCCGCTGCGTCCGCTCCCCGCCCTCATCTTCATGAGCCGCTGGCTGCAAGTGCCGCTCTACCTCGGCCTGATCGTCGCGCAAGGCGTGTACGTCGTCCTGTTCCTGAAAGAAGTCTGGCATCTGGTCAGCGCCTCCATGACGCTCGACGAAACCAACATCATGCTGGTGGTACTCGGCCTGATCGACGTGGTGATGATCTCGAACCTGCTGATCATGGTGATTATCGGCGGGTATGAAACCTTCGTGTCGCGCCTGGGCGTAGAGGGTCATCCGGACGAACCGGAATGGCTCGACCACGTGAACGCCGGCGTGCTGAAGGTCAAATTGTCGATGGCGCTGATCAGCATCTCGTCGATCCATCTGTTGAAGACCTTCATCAGCCCCGATCAGAATTCGACGCACACCATCATGTGGCAGGTCGTCATCCACGTCGCATTCCTCGTGTCGGCGCTGGTGATGGCTCTCGTCGACCGTCTGACCACCCATACACATCCGAAACATTTTCAGGAACCCACGGCGCTGCATGTCGTGAGTTCGACCGGTTCCACTCCCCTGAAGGCGCACGACTGACCGCACTGCCCTGCGAGTCTGATAACAAGCGCCATTGTCCCCACTGAGCTAGCCATCATGACCGTCATCAAACAGGAAGATCTGATTCAGAGCATTGCTGATTCGCTTCAGTACATCAGCTATTACCACCCGCTCGATTACATCCAGGCCTTGGGCCGCGCTTACGAGCTCGAAGAGAGCCCGGCCGCGAAGGATGCGATCGCGCAGATCCTCACCAACAGCCGCATGTGCGCCGAAGGCAAGCGCCCGATCTGCCAGGACACCGGCATCGTCACGGTGTTCGTGAAGGTCGGCATGGACGTGCGTTGGGACGGTGCGACGATGGGCGTCACCGAGATGATCAACGAAGGCGTGCGCCGCGGTTACCTGAACCCGGACAACGTGCTGCGTGCATCGATCGTCAGCCCGCCGGAAGGCGCGCGCAAGAACACGAAAGACAACACGCCGGCCGTGATCCACTACGAGATCGTGCCGGGCGACAAGGTCGACGTGCAGGTTGCGGCGAAGGGCGGCGGCTCGGAGAACAAATCGAAGTTCGCGATGCTGAACCCTTCGGACTCGATCGTCGACTGGATTCTCAAGACCGTGCCGACCATGGGCGCAGGCTGGTGCCCGCCGGGCATGCTCGGCATCGGCATCGGCGGCACCGCCGAGAAAGCGATGGTGATGGCGAAGGAATCGCTGATGGATCCGATCGACATTCAGGACGTGATCGCGCGCGGCCCGCAGGACTGGATCGAAGAACTGCGTGTCGAACTGCACGAGAAGGTCAACGCGCTCGGCATCGGTGCACAAGGTCTCGGCGGTCTGGCTACGGTCCTCGACGTCAAGATCATGGCCGCACCGACTCACGCTGCGAGCAAGCCGATCGCAATCATCCCGAACTGCGCAGCGACCCGTCACGCGCACTTCACGCTGGATGGTTCGGGCGTGGCGAAGCTCGAAGCGCCGTCGCTCGACGCATGGCCGAAAGTCCAGTGGGAACCGGACACGGAAAAGAGCCAGCGCGTCGATCTGAACACGCTGACGCCGGAAGAAGTCGCAGCCTGGAAGCCGGGCCAGACGCTGCTGCTGTCGGGCAAGATGTTGACGGGCCGTGACGCGGCGCATAAGCGCATCGCCGACATGCTCGCGAAGGGCGAAAAGCTGCCGGTCGACTTCACGAATCGCGTGATCTATTACGTCGGACCAGTCGATCCGGTGCGTGACGAAGCAGTCGGCCCGGCAGGCCCGACCACCGCCACGCGGATGGACAAGTTCACCGAGACGATGTTGTCGCAAACCGGTCTTATTTCGATGATCGGCAAAGCCGAGCGTGGCCCGGTTGCGATCGAGGCGATCAAGAAGCACAAGGCCGCGTATCTGATGGCCGTGGGCGGCGCCGCTTACCTCGTATCGAAAGCAATTCGCAGCGCGAAGGTTCTCGCGTTCGAAGACCTCGGCATGGAAGCGATCTACGAGTTCGACGTGCAGGACATGCCCGTGACGGTCGCCGTCGATTCGAACGGCACCTCGGTGCACCAGACCGGCCCGAAGGAGTGGCAAGCCAAGATCGGCAAGATTCCGGTCGCGACGGTTTGATCGGCGTTTGATCGACAGTAACAGCTGAAAAAGTAGAAGCCGGGGCCTCGAACCCCGGCTTTTTTATCATGAAATGAGAACGGTACGCATCACGCACAAAACCTTGCAAATCAAGGCAAAAAACTGTGTTTTTGCCTTGGCTTTTTGTCCTTCGGCGTTTATTGTTCTGGGAAATTCAAGTCTCTAATAAGGAAACCCCATGCAAGGCGACAAGAAAGTTATCGAGTATCTGAACTCCCAGCTCAAGAACGAGCTCACCGCCATTAACCAGTACTTCCTGCACGCACGGATGTACAAGCACTGGGGACTCGAAAAACTCGGCAAGCATGAATACGACGAATCGATCGGCGAAATGAAGCACGCCGACTGGCTGATCGAACGCATTTTCATGCTCGACGGCCTGCCGAACCTGCAAGACCTGCACAAGCTGCTGATCGGCGAAGAAACCAAAGAAATCCTCGAATGCGATCTGAAGCTCGAACAGATTTCGCAAAGCACCTGCAAAGAAGCAATCGCGTATTGCGAATCCGTACGTGATTTCATCTCGCGCGAAATCTTCGTGAAGATTCTCGACGACACTGAAGAACACATTGACTGGCTCGAAACGCAACTGGATCTGATCGACAAGGTCGGCATCCAGAACTACCAGCAAAGTGCGATGGGTTCGGTCGAGTCCTGATCGGACCACGTTGGAACGGCCCGCGCGCCGGTTCATGGGCCTGCTCGTACGCCGTCCCGGTTGGCAGCTCATTTGTCAGGACCGGCGCCGCGCGGGCGGTATACTTGCGCACTTCCCCGTTTTCGTGAGTTTTCCGTGACCGCTGTGCCGCGCGTGTCCTCATCGCCTATGACCGCAGAATCGCCGTCCTCAAGTGCCAGGATTGCCACCTCAGGCGGCGGTTCGCGAGCGCCGGTCGGCATATTCGATTCGGGTCTGGGCGGTTTGTCGGTGCTGCGGGCGGTTCGGGCGCAACTGCCCGGCGAGGCGCTCATCTATGTCGCCGACTCGCTCTACGCCCCCTACGGCGAACGCGACGACGACTTCATCGCCGACCGTACCCTCGCAATCGGACAATGGCTCGCCAGCCAGGGCGCGAAGGCGCTGGTGGTCGCATGCAACACGGCGACCGCACAGTCAATCGCGCTGGTCCGCGAAAAGCTGGCGATTCCGCTGGTGGGGGTCGAACCCGGCATCAAACCGGCCGCGCTGCAGTCGAAAACACGCGTCGCCGGCGTGCTCGCCACACAAGTGACCTTGCGCAGTGCCCGCTTTCAGGGGCTGCTGGAGCGCTACGCCGCCGATTGCCGTTTTCTTTGCCAGCCGGGCCACGGGCTCGTACAGGCGGTGGAACGCTGCGACGTAGGCTCCGCCGAACTGCGCGCGCTGCTGCGCAGCTACCTGCAGCCCATGCTCGATGCCGGCGCCGACACCCTGGTGCTCGGCTGCACCCACTACCCGTTTCTCGATGCAGCGATCCGCGACATCGTCGGCGACCGGCTAATGCTGATCGATACGAGCGTGGCCATTGCGCGCCAGCTCGAACGGGTACTCGACCAGCACGGGTTGCGCGCCGTCCCGGAAAGCGCCGGCGCTGTTCTGCCCCGCTTTTATTCGACCAGCGACGGCACCCATCAGCAACAGCTCGCCGCGACCCTGCTGCAAATCGATGCCGCAGTCGACCAGGTCGTGATTCCGTCGCGCCGCACGGCAGCGCCGGATTCCCAAGCCGCATAAAACCCCTCGCCACCGCGTTTTTGGGCCGCCGCGCGGCCTTTTTGCACGCTTTTTAGGCGTTTTCGCACCTTCTCCGGCGCTTGCCCGGGATTCCGCTCTTTAGGCGAAACCCTTCTAAGAGTCTGGTTTTGTTACAAAAAATCATGCAGGACGCTTGCCAAACGAGCCAATCAAAATGATAATAGTTCGCATTAACGTTAGCTATGACGCCCTGCCATGATTGTCTGTGTCTGCAAGTCTGTTTCTGACCGAAAGATCCGTGCCTCGATCGCGGATGGCGTCGATTCGTTCGACGAACTCCAGTTCGAACTCGGCGTCGCTTCCTGCTGTGGCAAGTGCGCGGATTCCGTGCGCGGCGTCATGATGGAAAGCGGCGTGTGCGCGAGCCGCTGCGGCTTCGATCATCACTCGCAGGCCATGCCGCTGACGTTTTACGAACGCAAGGCCGCCTGAGTCGCGGCTTGAGGGCGCGGCCCACGCGGCGCGCCCAGAGTGTTCACTGCCTCCCTGCTTCATGCTCTGTTTCACGCGCTGCTTCACGCGTTATCCCACTGCCGTCAGCAAGCCAGTATCCGTACCAGCCAGCTACCCGCTCACCCGTCAAAAGGAGTTCGAGATGGAATTGCTGATTGGTTTCGTGACTACTTTGTTCATTTCGCTGTTGATCTTCCGAACATGACGATGTCTTGTCTGACGTGCCGCATCGACGGCACGCCGCCACGCTAACATGCAGGCCTCGCATCCCGTTTCAGCCGGCGCCACGTCGGCTTCGTCCCCCCGAATGAATGCCCGTGCGTTGGCCGCGACTGCCGCGGTCGCGGCAATTCACATCGCTTTGCTTGCAGTAATCCTGACGCTGCGTCATGAACCGCTGCAACCCGTGATCGAATCGAAGGTGATGACCGCGCAGTTGCTGGCGCCGGCACCGGTCGCCGCGCCCGTGGCGCTGCAATCGATCGCCCCGCCGCCCAAGCCAATCCCGCCGGTTCACACCAAGCCGAAGGTCCAGCCCAAACCGACACCAACGCCTAAGCCGACACCCACGCCGTTGCCGGTCGCCGCGGCTCCGTCGCCGACGCCTGTCGCCGCGCCCGAGCCGACGCCCGCGGCTGCCGCACCGGCTGCGCCTGCCGCTCAGGCCGCGCCGGCAATCGGCCGTCCGACCATGGACATCACGGCGCCGAAGAATGTCTCGCACATCGAGTGCAGCATGATCGTGCCGGACTACCCCGCGCTGTCGAAGCGCCGCGGCGAAACCGGTACGGCCTACGTGACGTTCGTCATCGGACCGACGGGGAAGGTCGAAAGCATCTCGCTCAAAAAGAGCAGCGGCTTCAGCCGTCTGGACGACGCCGCCATCGCCGCCGCGCATGCGAGCTCGTGCAAGCCCTATGTCGAGAACGGTCAGGCTATTCGGGCCACGGCCACCCAGCCTTACAACTTCAATCTGAACGATTGAGGCAGATTTTAAAAACAAGGAATTGCAATGCAAAACTACGGATTGGCGCACGTGTGGGCGCAAGGGGATTTCGTGACGCGCGGTATCGCGCTCGCGCTGCTGATCATGTCGGTCATGTCGTGGAGCGTGATCGTCATCAAAGGCTGGAATGTGATGCGCCTGAAGCGTCTCACGAAGAATGCCGAGCAGCAGTTCTGGCATTCGGACGATCTCGCCGACGGCGTGAAGAAGCTCGGCGCCGAATCGTCGACGCCGCAGGACAATCCGTTTCTCGCGCTCGCGCTGTCGGGCCAGGAAGCAGCCGATCACCATCATCAGACGCAGCCGCATCTGCACGATCGCATGGACGTGTCGGATTGGGTGACGCGCTGCCTGAAGGACACGATGGACGAAAGCGTCGCGCGCATGCAAAGCGGTCTGGCGATTCTCGCCTCAATCGGCAGCACGGCGCCGTTCGTCGGCCTGTTCGGCACGGTGTGGGGCATCTATCACGCACTGCTGGCAATCGGCGCAAGCGGCCAGTCGTCGATCGATCAGGTCGCGGGCCCGGTGGGTGAAGCACTGATCATGACCGCGTTCGGCCTGTTCGTCGCGATTCCGGCTGTGCTCGGCTACAACGCACTGACGCGCGCCAACAAGGCGATCGTCGCCAAGCTGAGCCGCTTTGCACACGGCCTGCATGCGTTCTTCGTGACGGGCGCCCGTCTGTCGTCATCCAAACGCGGCGACGGTTTGCGCCTCGCGCGCGCCAACTGATCGACGAGGCATTCCGATGGCAATGAGCCCCTTCGCCGGCGACGATGACGACGGCCTGATGAACGAAATCAACATGACGCCGCTCGTCGACGTGATGTTGGTTCTCCTGATCGTCTTCATGGTGACGATTCCGGTGATTCGTCACGCGGTCAAAATCGATCTGCCGCATGCGAGCAGTCAGAAGGAAGACACCAAGCCCGCGCAAGTCACGGTCTCCGTCGATGCGGACGGCAACGTCTTGTGGGACGACAAGAAAGTCGACGACGCAGCGCTGCGCGCGAAAATTGCAGAGGCTGCGCAAGCGAATCCGCAGCCGGAGCTGCATCTGGATGCGGACCGCAAGGTCGCGTACGAGAAAGTGGCGGAAGTGATGTCGGCGGCGCAGGCCGGCGGTCTCACGAAGATCGGCTTCGTCACGCAGCCCAAAGGCAAATAATCGCAAGTGATCTGAGCGCAGCAATGCGCCCTTGTTAAGCAGCGTCTGCCGAAAAAACAGAAAAGCCCTTGAAACAAGGGCTAAAAGTAAAAGGCCTTCATCGTCAGATGAAGGCCTTTTTTTTGCGCACTCGGCGCCTTCGGGCGGCGGGATCATTTACCATCAGAAGATGACTGATAGCTCGAGTCACCGCATGCGACAGCCGTGATCGACACGGACAGCGCGGTCAGCCCTATCAGGCCCACTATCATAGAGGCCATGAGTTTTCGCATAAGAGACTCCTTAGCGAAGGGATTTCACTATAGGCCTGTGAGCGCGCGCATTCAAGCAAACCGCCATTGAAAGTACTCATGACAGGCGGCGCTTAAATGCTAAAAGCGATGTTGCCGTGCGTAATAAGTGCTATGAGGCAACCGCAAAAGCGGGCTGCGCGGCGTCTTGCTCGGTGCGCGTCGGACACTCGCCCATGATGTGCTTGCCTTCGTCCGGATCGAGCATTTCGACCAGATAATCGACGAACGCGCGCACAGCCGGCACCATTCCCTGCCGCGACACGAATACCGCGTACAACTGCGGCGTCGGAAAGGTCCAGCCCGGCATCACCGGCGACAATTGCCCCGCGCGCAGCGCGCTGCCGTACATCATCTCCGGCAATGCGGCGATACCCACGCCGGACAGCACCGCTTCACGGATCGTCATCAGATCGGCGGTGACGAGGCGCGGCTCGTGTTCGTGCGCGTGGCGCGTGCCGTCGGGGGCGATCAGCTCGAAGACATGGCGTCCGTCGCCGGTTGGCACGTCGAGCGTTTCGAACCGGCTCAGATCGGCAGGCAACAGCGGCGGCGCATTCTGCTGCAACAGGCTCGGTGCGCCGACCAGCATCTGCTGCGTGCGCCACAACGGCCGCACGACGATGTTGGCGTTCTCCGGTGGAGCAGAGCGCACGCGCAACGCGATATCGATCGAATCTTCAAACAGATCGACCACACGGTTCGTGACGCGCATTACCACACGCACTTCCGGGTAGCGATGCATGAATTCCGGCAGGATCTGCGACAGGATGGTCTGCGAAATCGTCACCGGCACGCTCACGCGCACCGTGCCACGTGGCGACGACCGCAATTGCTGCACGACGTTGACGGCCGCCTGTGCTTCGCTCAGCATCGCCTGACAGTGCTGGTAGAAGAGCTGGCCGGCTTCAGTGAGCGCCAGCTTACGGGTGGAACGCTGCAGCAAACGTACGCCTAACGACGCTTCCAGCTCGGTGAGCCGGCGCGACAGGCGCGACTTGGAAATGCCCAGCACGCGCTCGGCGGCAGAAAAACCACCATGTTCGACGACCTGCGAAAAATACATCAGGTCATTCAGATTGTGTGAATCGATCTTCATCTCATCGTTCCAGTAATAGAACAATCCATTGCGTGAGGGTGGCTGGCGCCTAGGAAAACGGTCCCTATAATAGCTCTATGTTTCAAAAATAACGCTATTCCCCATTTTTCAAGGTGACTTTTGATGAGCACGACACGCACGATCGAACGCACGTTTCCCGCCGTTCGCACGACCGAAGGCGGCGGCTTTATCGTCCACCGTCCGTTTCCCACCCGTTTGCTGATGGATTTTGATCCGTTCCTGCTGCTCGACGAAATGGGGCCGATCGACTACGCGCCGGGCGAGGCAAAAGGCGCGCCGGATCATCCGCATCGCGGCTTCGAAACGGTCACGTACGCGCTCGAGGGCCAGTTCGGCCACAAGGATTCGGCGGGCCATTCGGGCACGCTGCATGCCGGCGACGTGCAATGGATGACGGCGGGCGCAGGCGTCGTGCACAGTGAAATGCCGGACCCGTCGTTCATGCGTACGGGTGGGCGGGTGCATGGCGTGCAACTGTGGGTGAACCTGCCGCGCCGCGACAAGATGATCGCGCCGCGCTATCAGGAGATACCGTCGGCCAGCATTCCGGTCGCAACGTCCGCGGACGGCAAGGTCCGCGTCAAGGTGATCGCGGGCGAAGCGCTCGGCGTGAAGGCGGCGATCGAAACGCGCACGCCGATCCTGTATCAGCATTTCTCGCTGCAACCGGGCGCGACGATCCAGCAACCGGTGCCGGCCGACTATCGCGTGTTTGCTTACAGCCTGTCCGGCAAGGGCTTCTACGGCGAAGGGGAAGCACGCCAGGAAATCGACGCACAGAAGATGGTGGTGTTTGGGAACGACGGCGACTCGATCACGCTCACAGCTGGCGCCGAGCCGCTCGAAGTGCTGCTGCTGGGCGGCGTGCCGCTGAAAGAGCCGGTGGTGCGCTACGGTCCGTTCGTGATGAACACGGAAGACGAAATCCGTCAGGCCGTGACCGATTACCAGGCCGGGCGCATGGGCGCGATCACCCACTGATGTGCCACATCGGCACGCGCCGCCGCTCATGATTGCGGTGACGCGGCGCTCATCACCCTCCCGCGCCGCCGCTGCGCATGGGCACGAAGGCCGGTGAATTCGTTCACAATAGCAATTCATGCCGCGCACCACGCTGTCCAACCGTGATGGATCGTGGTGCGCGGCGATTTCCGTCCCTGTTCAGGAGCGCGCATGGCAGAGTCCACCGTCACCGCCCACATCGGTTCGACGAATTTCCAGGTCCTTTTCGATGACGGCAAGCACACGTGGCTCGCCGACGAACCCGAGTCGCTTGGCGGCGGTGATCGCGGGCCGACGCCCGTCGCGCTGTTGCTGTCGAGCCTCGGCGCCTGTACGTCGATCACGCTGAAGATGTACGCTCAGCGTAAGGGCTGGCCGCTCGCCGACGTGCGCGTGGCGCTGTCGCTTGAAACCGGCGACGCGGGTTCGACCATCGACCGCAAGATCATGCTGGAAGGCGATCTGTCCGACGAGCAGCGGGAACGGCTCTTGCAGATTGCCAATGCGTGCCCGGTTCACAAGATCCTCACACATTCGATCACGATCCGTTCGGGTCTTGCCGTCGCCTGAAGCCATGCGAGCCGCACGCGTCGACACATTGGCGCGATAGCTCGCCGAGCGCGACAATGGTGTGGTTGGCTCAGCCGGGCTGAACGTTATGCAACGCTTTCATAGGAAGCCGTCGTTTTGAATTTCGAACACCTTATCCAGATCAACGATCCGTTGAATCCGTTTGTCGACTCGATGACCCGCGAGCAGTTATGGGAAGGCCTCGTGCTGCGCGCCGAACAGCCGCAACTGTTCGTGATCGGACTCGATAGTTGCACCATCCTTTCGCGCGAAGGCGACACGCTCGAACGGGAGCTGCACTACGGCAAGGCCACCGTGCGCGACCGTGTCACGCTGCAGGATCGCCAGAGCGTGCGTTACGACATTCTGCCGACCGCGGACTATGTCGGCGGCTCGCTGACCATGACGATCGAGCAGCCTGACGAATTGCAATTGTTCCTGCGCTTCGAATACACGACCACCTTGCCGGTCTCCGACGACCAGGACGCTGTGACGACGCAAGAGATCGTGAAGTCAGCGTATCGCGAGAACGATATCGATACCGTGCGACTGATCCGCCAGTACGTGCAGGCGAGGCAAGAACCCGGTTCATTGCATTGATGCGTGTGCGGGCGTTCCGCCCGTATCATTCAACTATCGAAAGTTGAATCCGATGAATTTCTCTTTCTTGTAAATGGGAATAGTTATCATTTAGAATTAATCCATCGAATCGACCAACAGCAAAAACGAATGACCGATCTCAACCGCTCTTCCACACTCAGCCTGCGCCGCCCGGCGGCCGCGCTGACCAGCCGTCCGAAAGCATCGACGGCGACGGCAACCGCCGCGAAGCCGGCAGCGGATCACGCCAACGAGACGAGCGAGAAGTCGGATCGGGTCGTGCGCAGCGACGCGCTGCTGCAAGGACATAGCCACGTCAGCATCCTGCATAACGGCGAGACCTACCAACTGCGTGCAACGCGGTTAGGCAAGCTGATCCTGACGAAGTAACAGGCAACACCGAACCGGGTATTGTGGGGACCACCTCCTCGAGAGGTGTTAGGCATTAGCCAGCCACGACGGCTTGCACGTGAGAACTAGACCCCTTCGTGCAGACACCAAGCCAGTCGTCGCAGCCAGCCAGGCCGCTTTTTTGGTTCTCACCCAATGCGGATACACGACACGACGTGTGTCGCACATGCAGAAAATGAAAAAGCCGTGGGATGCTGTCATCTCCACGGCTTTTGTTTTGCACGGCGCCGATCGGCTCCCGGCAGCGCGTTGAAGCGTTAAGACTTACTTCGAAGCCCAGCCCCAGAACATGAGCCACCATGCGCTATCGACCACCGCCAGCGCCGCTGCGAACCATACCATCGCGAGGCCGCGTTGACCGAAGCGCTCGCTATAGCGACGTGTGACGAGCCAGGCGAGCCACGCGCTCCACAGGTTGGCAATCGCCAGTATCGCGATACGCATATCCGACGCCCACCACAACGACAGGTGCTCCGCGCGCAGCAGCGACAGCGTAGTCGCCGACAAGCCGAGGAACACACCTGCGCCGGCAATCGGAATCAGGCCTTGCGTCAAATGATGCAGACGCACGAAGCTGAAGCGCCCCAGCATGCGCGACGCGCCCATCAACAGCACCAGCAGCACCGTGCCGTACACCAGCGCCGTGGCGAGGATGTAGCCGATCACCATCGTGCCGTCGAGCCACGAGAACACGTCGTTCTGCTCGGGGTAATGCGTGAACAGGAACCACGGCGCGTTGGTGTCGAGCGGCCACGAGATGTCATGATCGACCAGCCAGGTGGCGAAGAACATCTTCAGGTCGACGAACCAGCGCGAAGCGGTCCAGTGGAATGCGCCGATCGCGATGCCGAGCAGGCCGTACAGGATCAATGCGGTGTCCCACGGGTTCGCCTGTTTGTCGCCGAGCTGCACGACTTCCGACGACGGCGCACGCCACGTCAGCGCGATCGCGTCGCGATGTCCGCTGCAACGGCCGCACATATGACAGTCCGACGCGCCCTTCATATTGCGCAGCGGCACCAGCGGCGCGCAGTTGATTGGAATCACGCGATGCCCATGTTCGCCGTTCTTGTACGAACGGCGCCACGCGTCTTCATCGACTTTGTAATGGAACGGCGCGAGACGCGCCAGTAGCGAAAAAACCCCATTGACGGGGCACAGGTACTTGCACCAGACGCGCTTCTCGCGTCCGTACAGCAGGCCGATGATCATCGCCGCGAAGGTCGAGCCGCCGAGCACCAGCAGCACCGCTTTCGGATACTGGTAGACGCTGACCATCTGCCCATAGATGGTGGTGATGCCGAACGCGACGAACGGCCAGCCGCCCCAGCGCATCCAGCGCGGAATCGCCCAACCGCGGCCATATTTGCTGGCAAATTCGGCGAGCGCGCCTTCCGGACACAGCACGCCGCACCAGACACGACCGAGCATCACCATCGACAGCAGCACGAACGGCCACCAGATGCCCCAGAACACGAACTGCGCGGCAAGCGTCAGGTTGGTCCACAGATGCGCGGTGTCGTCCGGCAGCGGCATCACCGCCGGCACGAGAATCAGGAACGCGTACACCGCCACCACAACCCACTGAATGCCGCGGATCAAACCGCCGTGACGCTGCATCCACTGCCCGGCCGCGGCAAGGCGGCCCGGGCGGGTCATAACGGTACTCATGCCGCGCGCCCCGCGGCCTGCTGCGCCGGTTTGCGATTCGCGCGGCGCACCAACAGATAGACAACCAACCAGTACACGGCATAGGCGACCAGATTCATCAGCGCAGGGTGGGCGCGATAACCGGTAAGCGTCGCGACCAGCGAACCGAAGGTACTCGAGTCGTCGAGGATGGCCGACGAGTTCCACATCTGGTCGATGATCGTCGGCAGAAATTCCTTGTCGATCAGCTTGTCGACACCGGTCTGGAACAGACCCGCGCCGAGGAACAGCAGCATGATTTCAGTGACACGGAAGAAGAGCCGCCACGAGAAATACTTGCCGCCCAACTGCAGCACGTAGAAGGTCAGCAATGCGAGACCGAGGCCGATGATCACAGCGAGCATCTGGCTACCATCCACGTGACCCGATTGGCCAAAGCCGAGACCGTACAGGAAGATCACTGTTTCACTGCCTTCGCGCGCGATTGCCAAGGCGACCAGCAAGGCGACACCCCACCAGTTCGAATCGCGCTTGCTCTTTTGCAGCGACTGTTCCATGTCGCGCTTGAGGGACCGGCCGTGCTGCTTCATCCACAGCACCATCTGCACGATCAGCACACACGCAACCAGCACCATTGCGGTCTGGAAATAGTCCTGCGCGTCACCGGAGAGCACTTCGGTGAAACCAACCAGCGCCGCGCCGAGCGCGACCGCCGCGACCACACCGGCCGCGACGCCGCCCCACAGGTACGGCAAACCGCGGCGCGCATCGTCGTCGCCATTTTTCAACCACGCGTACAGGATGCCGACGACCAGCAAGGCCTCAACGCTTTCCCGCCACACGATGAACAAAATCTGACCCATCCAAGCTCTCCCTTCTACCCTGCTACTGCTTTGGCGAACGCGTAACCCGGTTGCTCAAGGCATGCGCTCGCACCCCAAGCCATGACTATTACTTCGCGACGATCACGCCCTGCGCCTGCTGATGGAAATCGTCGAAGAACTTGTACTCGCCCGGCGAGAGCGGAGCGATGACGACGAACGAATCCCCGCCCGGCGCCAGCACTTTCTCTTTACGCAACTGCACGCTTTCGAATTCGGCCGCGCCCTTGCCGGTGTTGCGTATCGCGATCTTGATGCGCTGCCCTGCCGGCACTTCGATGCGCGCCGGATTGAGCTTGCCGTCGTTCATTTCCAGGTTGAAGGTCGGCAGATCCGCTGCGTGCGCGGCCCCCACCGTCAAAGCGGTCATGGCGAGGATCGCGATTTTTCGGTTAATTCTCATTAGCCTTTCCGGAAAACGCGGCGCCGAGGTTCATGCCTGGCGCCGTCTGCTGCATTCATTCATGCGGTTCGCTCCGCGTTTGGCGCGGCAAACCGTGATGATTCGCGTTGATCCGCGTTGATCAGTACCCGCCCTTCTTGCCGATGCCCGCGTACGTGAAGTCGTATTCGAGCGTGATCGGCTTGAACCACGGACCCACGCCGGTTTCCTTGTCGACGTGACGGCCGAAAGCCATGTGGCCGGTTTGCATCGGCGCGTCGACCACGAGCTTCAGGTGGTATTTGCCGGGGCCCTGCAGCTTGACGTTGTCGCCGTAATGCGGACCGTCGTTGGCGACCATCGCCATCATGTCGCCCTTCTGAGTCTGATTCGAACCGGCTTTGGTCAATTCATAGCGAACTTGCAGATACGGCATCCAGTCGCCTTCGGCGAAACCGGTCGGATTGTTCTTGACTGCGTGGATGTCGGCTTCCAGGTGGACGTCCGAATCCGACGCCTTGCGCATCATGCCTTCGGGTTCCATCGTGATCGGCTGCAGATAGACCGCACCGATTTCCATGCCGCCCTGAATCTGGTGCTTGCCGATCGGGTATTCCGCTGCCGTTGCGGAGAGCGCCGCTACCGCGGCCACCGCTGCTGCGCCACCACGCACAAATGAAGAAATCCGCATTGAAACTCCTTGTTTTTATCAGACTGGAATCGAACTCATTGGAACAGTGCGGTGCGCATGCTTTTTAAGCCGCGGTCCCCACGTCCACTGACAGGGGCGACAGACCGCAGACAATCGCATTACGAACGTTAATGCGAACCATTCTCAATATTGGTCGAGTTTATCATTGATCGGCAGGGAGAACAAACGAGGAGACACCCAAAGCCTTATCGGAGCAGGGTCTTAAGGCGGTGTTAAGGGAAGCGCAGGGACGGTGTTGGCGGGGTGCAATGCGCTGGAAAGGCAAGGCGCGGCACATTGCCGCGCCTTTCTTCGCGCCTTCCTTGATAAGCAGGAAGAATTTATTCGACGCCGGGCACGTGGTCGCCGACGTTCGCGCCAAATACGCGCTGCCGCAGCAGCGCCAATTGGTCGCGGGTCTGTGCGGCCTTTTCGAACTCGAGATTCTTGGCGTGCTCCATCATCTGCTTTTCGAGGCGCTTGAGTTCCTTGGCGAGCTGCTTCTCGGACATGTCCTCGAATTTCGCCCGAGTCTGCTGTTCCTTCAGCTCGGCGCGAGCGTCGTCGACGTTGTACACCCCGTCGATGATGTCACGAATCCGTTTGACCACGCCGCGCGGCGTAATGCCGTGCTCCAGGTTGTAGGCGATCTGCTTGGCGCGCCGCCGCTCGGTTTCGTCGATGGCGCGGCGCATCGAATCGGTCACCCGGTCCGCGTAGAGAATCGCTTTACCGTTCACGTTACGCGCCGCCCGGCCGATGGTCTGGATCAGCGAGCGCTCGGCGCGCAGGAAACCTTCCTTGTCCGCGTCGAGAATCGCAACCAGCGAAACTTCCGGAATATCCAGCCCCTCGCGCAGCAGGTTGATCCCGACCAGCACGTCGAACGTGCCCAGCCGCAGATCGCGGATGATTTCGACCCGCTCCACCGTATCGATGTCGCTGTGCAGGTAGCGCACCTTGACGCCGTGGTCGGCCAGAAATTCGGTCAACTGCTCGGCCATCCGCTTGGTCAGCACCGTGACCAGCACACGGTCGCCCACTTTGACACGCTCGTTGATTTCGGCCAGCACATCGTCGACCTGGGTACGCGCCGGACGCACCTCGATTTCCGGATCGACGAGGCCAGTCGGACGCACCAGCTGCTCGGCCACTTGCCCCGCCGTTTTCTTTTCGTAATCGGCCGGCGTGGCCGACACGAACACGACCTGGCGCATCTTGCGCTCGAACTCGTTGAACTTGAGCGGGCGATTGTCGAGCGCCGACGGCAAGCGAAAACCGTAGTCGACCAGATTCTCTTTACGCGCCCGGTCGCCGTTATACATGCCGTTCAACTGGCCGATCAGCACATGCGACTCGTCGAGCAGCATCAGCGCGTCGGGCGGCAAATAGTCAACCAGCGTCGGCGGCGGCTCGCCGGGTGCTGGGCCCGAGAAGTGCCGCGAGTAGTTCTCGATGCCCTTGCAGAAGCCCAACTCCTGCAGCATTTCCAGATCGAAGCGGGTGCGCTGCTCGAGCCGCTGCGCTTCGACGAGCTTTCCGTTGCTATAGAAGAACTCGAGCCGGTCGCGCAGTTCGGTCTTGATCGTTTCGACCGCGCGCACCACGGTATCGCGCGGCGTCACATAGTGCGACGACGGGTACACGGTGAAGCGGGAAATCTTCTGCCGCACGCGGCCGGTGAGCGGATCGAACAGTTGCAGCGTCTCAACCTCGTCGTCGAATAACTCGATGCGCACCGCCATTTCGGCGTGCTCGGCCGGGAAAATATCGATCGTGTCGCCGCGCACGCGGAACGAACCGCGCTGGAAGTCGGCTTCATTGCGGTTGTACTGCATCGCGATCAGCCGGGCGATGATGTCGCGCTGGCCGAGCTTGTCGCCGGTGCGTAGCGTCAGAATCATCTTGTGATATTCCGACGGGTTGCCGATACCGTAAATCGCCGACACCGTGCCGACGATGATCACGTCGCGCCGCTCCATCAGGCTCTTGGTGGCCGACAGCCGCATCTGCTCGATGTGCTCGTTGATCGACGAATCTTTCTCGATGAACAGGTCGCGCTGCGGCACATACGCTTCCGGCTGGTAGTAGTCGTAGTACGAGACGAAGTACTCGACCGCATTGCGCGGAAAGAACTCGCGAAACTCCGAATAGAGCTGCGCGGCGAGTGTCTTGTTCGGCGCGAACACGATCGCCGGCCGGCCGAGCCGCGCGATGGTGTTGGCCATCGTGAAGGTTTTGCCGGAGCCGGTCACGCCGAGCAGCGTCTGGAACGACAACCCGTCCTCGATGCCTTCGACGAGCGTGTCGATCGCCGTGGGCTGGTCGCCCGCGGGCGGATACGGCTGGTAAAGCTGGAACGGCGAGCCTTCGAACGCGACGAATTTGGATTCGTCAAGCGTCTCGTCGACTTCAGTCAGATGTTGTTCGGACATGGGGGCGGCACCGGGCCTTGGGCAAAGAACTATTCTAACGGGTTGCGGGAACCCGGGCTGAGCGGGTCGGCGTAGGGATTGCGGGGGTGGAGGGAGGCACGCCAGGCGGTCGATGCAGAGGCGATTTCCCGTCGGCTCTAGGCCGCTGTTCGGCCTTCGGCGGCTTCGTCCTACGCAAATCCGCTACGACGACATGACACCGGAGTGCCTGTTTTTCAAGCAAATAATTCGCTCCAGCAGGCTTTGTCGCCCGAAAAACGCCCGTGAATTCGCTACAATGGCAAGTTGCGCTCGCTCGCCGATGCCCGCCCGCCGTCTGAATTGTCCGTCAGACACCGTTGGCCGGGCCGCCCGCGCTTGAAGCCGCCCTCTTTTCACAACTGCTGCCCATCCATCATGTCTCTGTTCTCCGCCGTCGAACTTGCTCCCCGCGACCCGATTCTGGGCCTGAACGAAGCCTTCAACGCCGATGCGCGCGCCACCAAGGTCAACCTTGGCGTTGGTGTGTACTTCAATGAAGAAGGCAAGATTCCGCTGCTGCGCGCCGTGCGCGACGCGGAAAAGGCACGCGTCGAAGCCGCGCTGCCGCGTGGCTATCTGCCGATCGAAGGCATCGCTGCCTACGACGCTGCCGTGCAGAAACTGCTGCTCGGCAACGACTCGCCACTGATCGCCGCGGGCCGCGTCGTGACGGCGCAAGCACTGGGCGGCACGGGCGCGCTGAAAATCGGCGCTGATTTCCTGAAGCGTGTGAACCCGAACGCCAAGGTCGCGATCAGCGATCCGAGCTGGGAAAACCACCGCGCGCTGTTCGAAAGCGCCGGCTTCGAAGTCGTGAACTATCCGTACTACGACGCGCACACGCACGGCGTGAACTTCGAAGGCATGCTGAGCGCGCTGAACAGCTATGCAGCGGGCACGGTTGTCGTGCTGCACGCGTGCTGCCACAACCCGACCGGCGTCGACCTGACTGTCGACCAGTGGAAGCAGATCGTCGAAGTCGTCAAGGCGCGCGATCTGGTGCCGTTCCTCGACATCGCTTATCAGGGTTTCGGCGACAACATCGAATCCGACGCTGCAGCGGTCCGTCTGTTCGCGGCATCGGAACTGAACGTGTTCGTGTCGTCGTCGTTCTCGAAGTCGTTCTCGCTGTACGGCGAGCGTATCGGCGCCCTGTCGATCATCACGGCAAGCAAGGAAGAATCGGCTCGCGTGCTGTCGCAACTGAAGCGCGTAATCCGCACGAACTACTCGAACCCGCCGACGCACGGCGGCTCGGTGGTTGCTGCGGTACTCGCATCGGCTGAACTGCGCGCCATGTGGGAAAGCGAACTCGCCGAAATGCGTGACCGTATCCGCGCAATGCGCAACGGTCTGGTCGAACGTCTGAAGGCCAGTGGCGTGGATCGCGATTTCAGCTTCGTGAACGCACAACGCGGCATGTTCTCGTATTCGGGTCTGACGGCGCCGCAAGTGGACCGTCTGCGCGAAGAATTCGGCATCTACGCTGTGAGCACGGGCCGCATCTGCGTGGCTGCGCTGAATACGCGCAACCTCGACGTGGTGGCTAACGCGGTCGCTCACGTGCTGAAGTAAGGCGTTTTGGAGCGCGAGCGTTTGTTGCCCGCGCTTTGCTTGGCTGTTGCTGCTCGAACTTGAATTGCTTGAGCTGCTTGTAGAAACGGCGCCCTTTCGGGCGCCGTTTTTTATTGATGGACTGTTGCTGGACGTGTGAGTGTCACCTGCCGATTGCGTCCCGCTACCGGCACTACTTTGGCACCTACGGCCGTTTCAGCGGGAATCCCGATGGATATCGTGCGTGACAAACCCTGCGTCGTTATCAGGCATGTCGAGCCAATCGGGTTGCGCGAGCGACTGCCGGATATCGTCCAGACCGCTTTTCCAATGCTCACGCATTGTAGAGAGGCCGAACTGGAAGTCCTTGAAGTGCCCTTCGTATTCCTTCTCCCGATAGATGAGGTGGATCACGTTGTAGCGCTTCGAACACGATAGATCATCCGCCAGCTTGCACCACGGATCGTCGCGCTGGTCGGACGGCACGCGATCGAGCACCTCGCGCAGCACATGCCGGAAACGCTGCGAACGTTGCAGCATATCGGTCACGAGACGTGTGCGGCTCGAGTACTGGATGTCTTTCATGCGGCCTTGAACATCAGTGATGTTGTCCGGCACCGGCCCGACTGCGCTCCACAGATCGACCTGGAACGCGAGCGTATCGCGACGCGGCGTGGTCTGAATCACCTCGTAGAGCGGCGTGTTCGACATCAAACCGCCGTCCCAGTAGAACTGGCCGTCGATTTCGACCGCCGCGAAACCCGGCGGCAACGCGCCTGACGCCATGAAATGCTCAGGCCTCAGTTTCGTATGCGTGTTATCGAAGTAGGCGAAGTTACCCGTACCGCAATTCACCGCACCCACCGACACACGCGTCTCACCGGAATTAATGCGGTCGAAGTCGCAGAGCGCTTCAAGCGTGGCCTTGAGCGGCGTGGTGTCGTAGTAGCTCGCCGTTTGCGGCGGGCCGGAGACGGTGGGCAACGGTGGCGGGAAACGCGGCACGAAAAAGCCCTTTTGCCCTTCCATGATCGCGCCCATCGCCTGAGTCGCCGTGAAGGCCTTGCGAACGGCTTCACTGGAATTGAACAACGCGTGCTCGATAAAGGCCGGCAACGGCGGCCCGAATGCCGGCTGGCAGATCGTCTCCCAGAATTGCAGCAGCCGCTCGACGCGTTTCTCCGGCGGATTGCCGGCAATGATGGCCGTATTCAGCGCGCCGATCGAAATGCCGGCGAGCCAGTTCGGCTCGATGCCGGCTTCGTAAAGTCCCTGAAAGACGCCGGCCTGATAGGCGCCGAGTGCGCCACCGCCCTGCAGCATCAACGCGACGGTTTCGTAGTTCGGCAATTGGAGATTCTTGCCGGGATGCACGGCGGGCGCCGGACCGGCGCCCTCGCCTTCCCCGCCGCCGGGCGCGCCAACGCGCGCCCGCTTGAGATTGCGTTGCGCCATGGGCGCCTCCTTATTGCATATACCAGCCATGGCTCACAATAAAGGACTGGCCGGTCAGCGCCGCAGTCGGGAAAGTTGACAGGAACAGCACTGTCTGCGCGACGTCTTCCACCGTGGTGAAGATGCCGTCGACCGTGCCGCCCAGCATCACGCGCTTGATCACGTCTTCTTCGCTGATGCCGAGCTCCTTGGCCTGCTCGGGAATCTGCTTGTCGACCAGCGGCGTACGCACGAAACCCGGACACACCACATGCGAGCGCACATTGTGTTTCGCGCCTTCCTTGGCCAGTACGCGTGAGAGCCCCAGCAGCGCATGCTTGGCCGTCACATAGGCGGACTTCAGCGGCGACGCTTCGTGCGAATGGACCGAACCCATGTAGATCACGATGCCGCCGCGATCGTCTTTGTACATGTGCTTGAGCGCGGCCTTGGTGGTGAGGAAGGCGCCGTCCACATGGATGGCCTGCATCTTCTTCCAGTCGGAAAACGAATAGTTTTCGATCGGATTGACGATCTGGATGCCGGCGTTGGAAATCAGAATATCGATCGAGCCGAGTTCCGCCGCGACTTTATCTATGCCCTGGTTGACGGCGTCTTCGTTCGTGACGTCCATTGCCACGCCGATTGCCTTGCCGCCGCCCTGTTTGATTTCTTCAGCGACGGCATTGGCGCCGTCCTGGTTCAGGTCGGCGATCGCGACCGCCGCGCCCGCGGCGGAAAGCGTGAGCGCAATCTGCTTGCCGATGCCGCTCGCGGCGCCCGTAACCACCGCAACCTTGCCATTCAGATTCGTGTTCAGTGACGACATCCAGAACCTCCATGCAGTTGATGAGCAATGAGACCACGGACCGCAGGCGGCGTGAAGCCAGCCAAACGGCATAGACCGTTCAGCCGAATGCTGCACTGCGGCCAACGCTGCTATTGTGCATGAACCGTGTGAACTGCATCCGTAAACTGCACATCGAGCCTTATCTCTTTAAACTGGACGTTTCAGCGGGATTCCGGCGGCATCACTACCAAGGAGGAATGCATGAATTATCGACGTCTGGGCCGTTCGGGCCTGCAAGTCAGCGAACTGTCCATCGGCTCATGGGTCACCTACGGCAATCAGGTAGATCATCGTGCAGCGCGCGAGTCGCTCGCAGCCGCGCGCGATGCGGGAGTCAACTTCTTCGACAATGCCGAGGTGTACGCCGCCGGCCAATCCGAAGAAATCATGGGCCAGGCGCTCAAGGAATTGGCATGGCCGCGTGTGAGCTATGTGGTATCGACGAAATTTTTCTGGGGTCTCAACGAAGCGCCGAACCAGTACCACACGCTGAACCGCAAATATCTGCTGAACGCCATCGACACATCGCTCAAACGCCTGCAACTCGATTATGTCGATCTGGTGTTCTGTCATCGTCCTGACCCGAACACGCCGGTCGAAGAAACCGTCTGGGCCATGAGCGACATGATCACGCGCGGCAAGGCCCTGTACTGGGGCACATCCGAATGGAGCGCCGACGAAATCCGCGCCGCTTACGAGATTGCTGAACGCCATCATCTGCACAAACCGGTCATGGAGCAGCCGCAGTACAACCTGTTCCACCGCAAGCGCGTCGAGCAGGAATACAAGCGGCTTTACGAGGATATCGGCCTTGGGCTGACCACCTGGAGCCCGCTCGCGTCCGGCCTGCTCACCGGCAAGTACCGCGACGGCGTACCTGCCGATAGCCGTGCGCAACTGCAAGGCTACGACTGGCTGCGCAAGCAGGTCACCGATGCCGGCAAAAACAACGTGGTCGGCAAGCTGGGCGAAGTGGCCGACGAGCTGGGCTGCACGATCGGCCAGTTGGCGATTGCATGGATTCTGAAGAATCCGAATGTGAGCACCGTGATCACCGGCGCGTCGCGCGTCGAACAGATCAGCGAGAACATGAAATCCGCCGAGGTGGCGGAACGGATCACGCCGGAGATCAAAGAGCGGATCGAGGCGATCATCGGCGACGCCTACGACTGATCGACCGCGCCGGACCGGTCCAGCCCCGATTGGACCGGTCCGGTCCGCGGAGCATGGCCCGCGCACCATCGGGGCTATGTCGCGCGCAACGCACTGCGGGGTGCAACGCGGCGTCGCGTACAATACGCGACCGCGCCGCACTTCAGTTGTGCTGCCGCATTGCACTCGCATCGCCGAATCCGCCGTGGACCGGCACGCCCTCTTTCAGTGTTTCCTCATCATGCTCAGCTACCGCCACGCCTTTCATGCAGGCAATCACGCCGACGTTCTGAAACACGCCGTCGTGTTGCAGCTACTGCGCTACCTCGGCCAGAAGGACAAAGCCTACTGGTATATCGACACGCACGCGGGCGCCGGCGTCTATTCGCTGAAGGAAGGCTACGCGACGAAAACCGGTGAGTTCCAGACCGGTATCGCCAAACTATGGGAGCGTAACGATCTGCCGTCGGTCTTCGCAGAGTACGTTGACGAAGTGAGCGCGCTGAATCCGGACGGCCAGTTGCGCTTCTACCCAGGCTCGCCGTACATCGCGTGGCGGCAGATGCGCGAGCAGGACCGCATGCGCCTGTTCGAACTGCACACCACTGAAATCGACGTGCTGCGCCACAACTTCCGCGACGCGGGCCGTCGCGCAATGCTTTATGCGGGCGACGGCTTCGACGGCATCCTCGCGTTGCTGCCGCCGGCGCCGCGCCGCGCGCTGGTGCTGCTCGATCCGTCATACGAAGACAAGCGCGACTACACGCGCACGCTGCGCTGCGTCGAAGAAAGCCTGAAGCGCTTTCCGACCGGCACCTACGCGGTCTGGTATCCGCAGGTAAGACGCCTTGAATCGCAGCGCTTCCCCGATCAGTTGAAGAAGCTGCAGGAGCGCAACTGGCTGCATGTGAGCCTGACCGTCAGCAATCCGCCGACCGACGGCTTCGGGTTGTTCGGCAGTGGCATGTTCATCCTGAATCCGCCGTATACGCTGGCAAAAACGCTGAAAGACCAGATGCCCTGGCTGGTCGAGGCGCTCGGCGAGGACAAGGCCGCGCAGTTCAAGGTCGAATATCGCGGGGATTGAGCACGCCCCGGGCCGCACGTGGGCGCCTTAGCCAGCGGTATGACACGTGCGCGACCGGGTAAATCACCCACCACCAAACTCCTTACTTGAGTTGCGCCGCTGCCTTGCGGGCGAAGTCGTTGGTATAGGTTGCGTTCAGATCGATCTTTTTCGGATCGAGGCGGTTATCGAACGACGACAAGGCGCGTAATGAAGTCGCCGGACCATCCGCGGGCATCAAGCCGTCCGGCGAATACGCGTCGCGCACGTTGTGGAATGCCTCCACATAGAGTGCCGAATCGTTGAGCAAATAGGCCGGCGGCACCATCTTCAGCAAGTCGGCATCGCTCGCGGTCTGCAACCAGTGGTCCGCGCGCACGATCGCATTGGCGAGCGCCTGTGTCGTCTTCGGATACTTCTGAATGAAAGTCTCCGATGCGTAGAGCGTCGCCGCCGGCATCGGTCCGCCGAATACCTCCTGCGTGCCTTTCACGGTACGCGTATCGACCAGCACTTTGATCGCGCCGCTACGCTCCAGCTTGGTCATCATCGGATCCACGTTGGACAGCGCGTCGAGTTGACCGCCGCTCACCGCGGCCAGTACCGTGGCGCCGCTGCCCACGCCGATCGCCGAAATCTCGTTGCGCTGCACACCTGCCTTGCGCAAAGCCACGGTAAGTACCAGATCCGTCGACGAACCCGGCGCGCTCACGCCGACTTTGGCCCCCTTGAAGTCCGCCAATGTCTTGATCTGATCCGCCTTCGACTTCAACACCGCGACAACGATCTGCGGCGCGCGTCCCATCAGCACGAACGCGCGGTAGTGTTGCCCCTTTGCCTGCATGAACAGCGTGTGCTCGAATGCGCCGGCGCCCACGTCGGCACTGCCCCCCACGACCGCTTCCAACGCCTTCGACCCGCCTGCAAAATCTTCGAGCGTGACGTCCAGCCCTTCGTCCTTGAAGTAGCCCAACTGCTGTGCGGCGAGTACCGGCAAATAGTAAAGGCCCGGCAAGCCGCCAACAGCCATCGTCAACGTGGGTTTTTCCGGAGTGTCTTTGGCGAGCGCGGCACCTGGTAGCGCCGCGGGTACGCTCAGCGCGAGCAACGTGGCGCAAGTGCTGGCGGCACGCCGCATCCAGTGAGTAGGCATGTGATGTCTCCTTGTTCTGTTTTCATTCGATGCGATGGCGCTGCGCATGATGCATGGTCCACATCGTTGGCGAGAGAGCGCGCAACGATTGTCGTCGGACGGTGTCGCGCACGCCATGCATCGAAACCCGAATGGCGTATTTAGTGTCTCGCGCGTTAGCTGAAGACGCGCATGCACATGCGGCAGCACGACAGAGAACCCGCCGCTCGAAGCGTCAACGGATGGGTGGAAAAGAACTACCGGGAGATATCGCGCCGGAGACCCTTATTGCGGCTTATTGCGACCGGGGCACGGGACGAGTTTGCGGCTGCGGTTGTGGCGACGGCGTGCCGCCGCCGACAGGCACCGGGATGTAGGGCGCGACAACGAACGGTATCGACGAATTCGGCGCCAGCTCCGTGGGCGTTGCGATAGGCTGCGCCCCTACGATCGGCTGCCGCGAGAGCGGCGCGGTCTGCAGCACGGTGCCGCTCTGCCCGTCGCTGATGCCGCTCTGCGAGTCGAGTATCACGGGCTTGCGAGCGGTATTGCTCGACGCGGCGAATGTAGCCGATACGGCAAAAACCGTTGTCAGCGAGGCTGCGGCAGTCATGGCCAGGACGGATTTGAGCGAGTGGACAGGAAGCATGGGCGGACCGGTTGAGTTTGAGAATGCCGGATTGCGCAGAAAGCGCTTTACCTTACCGCGACGGCAACCGTCAGGCTAGTCGTTATTGGCCATGAGTCGCCTTGAAGCGCCACTTGCCGTGAAATTCTTGTGGTCCAGATGTGACAAAGCCCCGTCTATACGGGGCTCAACACTTTACTGCAATGGCTGCGCACGAGCGCTGCCGGGTCAAACTTGATGCAGTTGAAACTTACAGCGAATAGCCATTGGTTTCGAGCGAGCGGATGCGCTGTTCGAGCTGAACGATATCCGACGACGACGCCAGATAGGCTTCACGACGGCTGCGTTCTGCAGTTTCAAACCAGGTGCTCAGCTTTTCAAGTACGTATGCAAACATGATGTTCTCCAAGGATCAGATTGAATCCCCGGTGAGTTCTGCATCAGGGATTTCCCGTAAAAGGGTTAACCCTGATTATAGCCTTATGGTGCAACCTTGCTAGTGAAATGCCCGCATGACGTGCATTCCGTTTTGGAATGGTGCACGCTCGTGGTGCACTTAAGTCGTTGATTTATCTAAATTCAAGACGGCTTTTTTGCGACGATTGATACTGCCCCATATTAATTTGCACCATTCAGGTGCTTTTTGAGGCTCGGTTGCGATAACGCCCTCGACAGGTTGCACTTCGCGCTTTCAAATCGAGTGACAACCCTTCCCCGACACCAGATCGGTATCGGCGAGCCGCTCGATAATCGGGCAATCCGGGCGCTCGTCGCCGTGACAATGGTCCGCCAGATGCGCCAATGTGTCGCGCATGTCGGTCAGTTCGGCGATGCGGCGATCGAGCTCCGCAACGTGCTCCAACGCAATCGTCTTCACTTCGGCACTGGCGCGCGACCGGTCGTGCCACAGCGCCAGCAAGCGGCGGATGTCTTCGACCAGAAAACCAAGACGGCGCGCCTGCCGGATAAAACGCAGCGAATGGACCTCCTGCGGCCCGTATACGCGATAGCCGGCGCTCGTGCGCGCCTTCGCTGCCAGCAGGCCCACGCTTTCGTAGTAGCGAATCATCTTCGCCGTGACGCCCGACGCACGGGCCGCTTCACCGATGTTCATGACTGTTTCCCCAGGGTGTGCGTCGATCGTACACCTTCCCATAGTGGGAAGGTCAGCCACTCAATTGCGCATCGGCAGGCATAATTCAAGCATCGCAACATTCATTTTTTCAAGGCAATCCCGATGACGATCGAATTCCAGGTAGAAGGCATGAGCTGCCAGCATTGCGTGGCGGCGGTCACGAACGCAATCCGTGAACACGATGGCGCCGCTAAAGTCCAGGTCGATCTGGCATCCGGCCGCGTGGCGGTCGAATCGGCACAACCGGTTGACACGCTCAAAGCCGCAATCGACGAGGCCGGTTACACGGTGACCGGCGTGACCAGCGGCCCAGCCCGCTAAGCGAGCGACCGTCATGTTCAAAGTTGCGGTCATTGGTGCTTCCGGACTGCTTGGCCGGGCTCTCGTCGACGAACTGGCACAGCTGTGAACGGCTGTGAGAAGCCGACACTAAACGGCGGCGTCAATCAGAGATA
>NZ_JALOCP010000055.1:0-38659 GCF_030511745.1 Paraburkholderia sp. SECH4 | reverse complement strand
AATCGGCACCTCCTTCTCCAAAGGATAGATGTCCGTTTTTCTGGGTCAACTTCAGAGGAGTTCATCATGCTGCGGTGGATAGCCAGCTGGGCTGTACGCAACGCTCTTACTCCGGAGAAGCAGGCCGAAAAAGCGTTGCGGGAATTGCGTCTGGAACTCTTCCAGGCTGAACAACGGATCCTTGACGCGCAGATGCACGCAGATTACTACCGAGCTCGCCTGGCCTTTTGTGAAGCGGTGTTGAAAAGCGGCATCGAGCAGGTAAGCGATCAGCGGAAGGAGCCGCAGACAGGCTGGCAGGCATTGAGGACAGGCCCCAAACTCACAGCGGCCCAATAGCGCAAACCCTGCGCGGGCGGAGCGACGACTCCTTCCAGATTTCGCCATTCAGACTGAACAGCTCGGTGACGCCATCGACGAGCTGCGGCCGGTATTCCGACAGTCGCCGCCGACGACGGGTCGGCTCCAGCTCTTCAACAGTTGGCCGGATCGCCCCACCGCCCGGTCTTGCGTCCCCCTGGGCGACTGGCTTCGACCGGCGCTCTGCGCCCAGCGTCGATACGCCTGCCCAGTGCATTGCAGTGCGCTCGTGCTGCCACGAACAAGTCAGACCAACAGCATCGACACGGGTCCGCCGGCCGGCATGACTCGTCTCTCTTCCCGGTCGATTCGCCAGGACATTTACCCCCGCGCCAGAAAAAAAGCCGACACGACCTGTCGGCTTTTTTTCGTCAGCGTGTGGGCGAGCGCTTGTGCGAATCTACGGACCCGGGAAGTGTCTTTCATTTGGAGAGTTTGTTGAGAGCGAGCACGGCGACTGTGGGTTGCGAGTCGGTACATCGACCGGTTCGCCGAGCGAGTGCATTGCGCGCATTGCGACGGGCGCATCTTCGGGTACGCTCCCTAACCGAAGCTTCGGTCACATGCGTTCGGACGCAAGGCACACGACACTCTGGTCTTCTTCCGTTGCGTCTAGCCTCGTGCCGGACCTTCAATCAGAAAATCCCGGTTGTCCGCCATGCGTTACGCCAGAGACGCCGGGGCGATATGGAGTAGGGTCTACGGCTTGCTCCAGACCTGTTTCCAACACATGAGAAAGGTACCGCGGGCGTCCCTTGCGACTGCTCCTTCGACCGGACACGCGGTGCCCACTAGTGCGGGGCCGAAGTGGGCGACCTCTCTATCCGCGTCAGCGAGTACATCGGCGGGCACCCGGCCCCAAATCGACAAGCTGGCAAGTACGCCTGTACAGCCAACCAGGATTACGAGAGTACGTTTTAATCGGGTCGGGCGGCTGGCGATAAAATCAAATGGCATTGGGAAGCCTCGTCTGGCGGGGGACTTATGAGCGGTCTTATCGGCACCGGCCTCCGAAACCATAGATCTCCGTTCAATCTTTTTTTTCGGGACAGATTGCGAGGAGAAGGGCGAATGATGGGTCGAAGCTAAAGCGGCAATCGTCCCGGCGTTTGGGTCGACTTATTCGTAGTCCACGAGTGCATGTCCCGCCTCGACTGGCAGCTCGCTGCCAGTCCCACCAGTATCGATGAAAGCGGGACGGACTATCTATATCGGGTCGGTTACGGAAACTATCCGCGCAGGCGCGATCCGAGCTCACGATGTTTTAGGCGCTTAGCACCTGTTTGAACCGTTGCAAGTCAACTCGCCGATCGACTGTAGCCTCCATTCGACGCTCGAGCGACTCCTTGCGCTTTTCTTCAGCGTTCGCGATGAAGTCGGACAGTTCGCGCTCCAAGGCTGAGTCTTTGGCACCCGGCTTCCACCTCGCGGCTCCGTGCTGCCGGCGCGTGGCCCGAGCAAGTGCTAGCGCTGCCATCGCAGCCTTCGCACATTCGTATTCAACCTGACCACAAAGGTCGATTGGCTCGCCGAATTCGCGAAACGCTTCCACATATTCCCGAGCGGCGTGCACTGTCGCCGGATACTCACGGAGCTCGGAGATAACTTCGCGGCTCAACACATGCCAGTGAAGCCTGTCCAGGTAGGCAAAGGCGGGAATGGAAACGCCTTTACTGGCTTCGCGGTTCAAATGGCCGACCGGCTCCGCTGCTGCCCAGGTGGCCTTATGCATCATTGTCCGACAGGTTCGGGCGTAGCTTTCCAGCGATAACGCTAGTTCCAGTGCAGTATCGCGTCGCTGACGCTTGCGCTCCCTAGCATCCCTCGCTGAAATCCAGGCGAGCGTTATGACAGAACCGACTGCCGCTGATGTCAGCGCCAAAGTTACCGGAGTGTTCCAGTCGACTCGCTGGAGAAATTCAAGCCATTCCTGCCGCATACGATGCGCCTCGGAGAAAGAGGTGCAGAGAGTATAAGCAATCGTTTGCGCAGTAATCAGAGCAAAATTGGCGTTGTGTGTTTTCGCCACAATCGCTTTAGTGCGGCGGTGAGCATCTTGACAAAATATGCTGATCCAGGGGACCAACCGGACCAGAACCAGGGGAGGGGCGTCAAGATATTCAGGACCGGTCCGCTTCCTAAGTAGACGGGGTCTGCTGGTCGTGGCCACCACCGTTTGCTCGCTCAATCGGCAAGCTTCGGCCAGAAGCTAGATGCACCGTCCTAGATCGTTGGTGATCGATTTGGAATCAGTGACGGATAAGGCATAGGTCGGGGAGAAGAGGGTAATGCCAGATTCAAGGTGCGAGCGCCGCGCATTGAACGCCTAAACTGTTTCAACGCATGGACAGGGGGAAACTCGTGACGCGATTCGCTGAAGGCGATGTCGAAACGGGCCGGACGTCGAGTATGGAACGCTGAGCCGAACGTCGGGATTCGCCATAGCAGACGCGAGGGAGGCGCGGTCGCTGGTGTCCATCGGGTCGCGCGGCTTCGGAACCACCAGGAGGAGCGGCTGTGAAGAAAGAGCAACAGGTTGCACTTGTGACGAATGCGTCGGACTATGCCGGCCCGCCTGCCGTAGCAGCACTGCTGGATGCGGGATTCCGCGTGCTTGCCCACGATGATTCCTTCGTGGACGACATCGCGTGGGAGCACTTTTCGAACGCGAATGGCAGTGTCGAGCGTGTGAGCGGCAAAAGTGTTGAGGTGCTGGTCGAAGCCGCATGGGCCGTCACTGGGCGGGTTGATGCCATTGTCAGTAACGACCACTTTCCCGCTATCCATCGGCCCACTGTAGATGCATCACTGGACGACCTGCGGCAGACACTAGAAAAGCTGGTGGTCGGTCCTTTCGCTTTGGTAAAGGCGGCCATCCCGCGTATGAGACAGCAGGGCGGCGGGAATCTCGTATTAGTGACATCGTGCAGGACGAAACTGCCGATGCATGGAGGCGCCATTCCTGATGCTGCGAGGGATGCCGCGAATGCATTGGCTCGATCGTTTTCCGTCGAACTTGCGCCACTTAACATTGCCGTCAACGCGGTGGCACCGAACTTCCTGTATAGCGAGGCTTATTATCCACGCGCTGTCTTCGTAGACGAGCCGGAAGGCCGTGACTACGTCAGGACTACGGTACCAGTGGGTCGGCTAGGCCGGCCGGAAGAGATCGGCGAACTGATCTGCTTTCTCGCATCGACACAGTCCCGGTTTCTGACTGGCGCTGTAATTGACTTTTCCGGCGGGTGGCCTGCTGCTGCGACGAGGCCCGGAACGACCGACGATTGAGTGCGGTTCGCGCAACGTGGCGCCGATCAATGACAGGCAGCGACCGGCCATGAAGCGTCATTCGCCTGACTCGTCGCTCGGACATTCGGGCGTCCGTTCCTCACTGATTACGGTCGTTTGATTGGTGACGATAGAAGCGGCATGCCTGGACATGCTCCTTTTCGTGACGTCCGCCAAAGTGGACAATGCAGACCGAAAGCAGTGGGAAGAGGCAGTTCAAAAAGACCATTGCCTCGGACTTCACATAATCGAGCGCGAAGAAATCATCACGCTGATGATGCCAGAGAATGCTTCGCTTCGCGCCAGCTTCCTCCACCGCGATTTCGGTGTCGAACCGCAGGTCGCACACCTCCATGCGACGAACGGCTCATTCGCGCCGAAGTGGCATCAGGTCGAGAGATTCGGACGAAGCAACGATGCGAACTTATCTGCGAGGGCCGGCTTCGAACGGTGCGGCCAGATGGCACTCAGCTCGAAGAACGGGAGCGCGGCGCCATCGCGGACCTCGCACAGTCTGACGCCAGCGAACTGAATGGCCTGCACGGACTGCGGCAACAAGGACGCGCCGCAGCCGGCGGCGACGCAGGCTAGCACCGTGAGCGAGCGGTTTGCGTGCTGGACGACGTTCGCCTCGCATTCTGCCTTCCTGAAGGCGCTCAGGATCCCCGCTCGAATCACGGGAAGCTGATCGTGCGGAAACCAGACGAGCCCCAGGTCGGCGAGCTCGCGCAGACTCACCTTGCCGTCTTCCGAAACCGGATGTGCAAGCGGCATCACCGCGAGCATCCGCTCCCGGACGATCAGCTTCTCGCGCATCTCGCCTCCCACAGCCACCGGCGTATGGAGCAGGCCCAGATCGATGCTCCCCTCCTCGAGTGCGGCGGCCTGCTCGGCGTTGCTCATTTCTTTCAACACCAGCTCGACGCCGGGCACCTTGGCCCGCAGCTCTGCTATCGACCTCGGCAACACGTCGAACAACGCCGTGGAAGCGAACCCGACCGTCAGCCTGCCGCCGAGCTTGGCACCAATGTCCCGGGCCCGCTTTTCTGCGGCGTCGATACGCGAAACGCCGAGGCGAATGTCGTCCACGATCGCCGCGCCAGCGGTGGTCAGCGCGGCGCCACGCCGCGTGCGCTCGAATAGTTTGACACCGAGTTCGCGCTCGATGCGGGTAATAGCCTGGCTCAGGGCCGGCTGCGCAATGCCCAGCGCCTGAGCGGCGCCCGTCACGCTTCCCGCGTCCGCGACCGCCAGGAAGTACTTGAGGTTTCGCGCAGATTCCATATTGTCGCGTTATGAATAAAGATCGTTTCCATAGTACCCGCGATCATCCACGCATCCTAGACTCCCGGAAACGATCGACACATCAAGGCGAAAAACGCCCGACAAGGAGACAGACTATGCGCTGGTACGCGCAAATCTCTCGAGCCGAGAAGAGAGCGCTGTGGAGCTGCTTCGCGGGCTGGGGGCTGGACGGCGTGGATACCCAGCTCTTTAGCCTTGTCATTCCCACGCTGCTGGCCACCTGGGGCATCGGCAAGGGCGAGGCCGGCCTGATCGGTGGCGCCACGCTGGTGGCTGGCGCGCTTGGTGGACTGCTCGCAGGTACGCTTTCCGACCGATTCGGCCGGGTCCGCACGTTGCAGATAACGGTCGTCTGGTTCTCGCTTTTCACGTTTCTGAGCGCTTTTGCGCAGAACTTCGACCAGCTACTCGTACTGAAGGTACTCCAAGGCCTGGGTTTCGGCGGCGAATGGACGGCTGGAGCGGTGCTTCTGAGCGAGACCATCAATGCCAGGCATCGAGGCAAAGCCATGGGCATCGTGCAAAGCGCGTGGGGATTCGGTTGGGCGGGAGCGGTCATCCTTTATACAGTCGTCTTCTCGCTGGCGTCCCCCGAATGGGCTTGGCGCGTCCTGTTTGCCACCGGGGCGTTGCCCGCACTGCTGGTCATCTATCTGCGACGCAACGTTGTGGAGCCGGGACGAGACACGTGTCGGACCAAACACATCCATGACAAGCAGGGCGTCTTCAACACCGCCGCGGGCATCTTTCACCGATCCGTAATTCGCACGACCGTTGTCGGCGTCCTGATCGGACTGGGCGCCCATGGCGGGTACCATGCGATCACGACCTGGCTGCCGACCTACCTGAAGACGGAGCGGCATCTATCCGTACTCGGTACCGGCGGCTACCTGGCGGTGGTCATCGTCGCGTTCATTCTTGGCTGTTTCCTGAGCGCCTGGCTTCAGGACCGGATAGGTCGTCGCCGCAACGTCATTCTGTTTGCGCTTTGTTGCGCCGCGACCGTGAATCTGTACGTATTCCTCCCGATCGGCGACACGGCCATGCTCATTCTGAGCTTTCCGCTCGGCCTCTTCGCGGCCGGCATCCCCGCCACACTTGGCGCGCTCTTCAACGAACTGTATCCGCAGGGGATCAGGGGCACCGGCGTCGGATTCTGCTACAACTTCGGCCGCGTCGTGTCTGCAAGTTTCCCTGTGCTGATCGGGCACATGAGCAACTCCATGCCGCTCGGCGCGGCGCTCGGCATCGACGCGGGAATCGCGTATGGCATGGTCGTGCTCGCCGCCTTGCTGCTGCCCGAGACAAACAGGCAACGCGCTGCCGGCCCTGCGTCGCTCGTCGTCTCCGAAACGCCGGCGCCGTCGCCCAAGTGACGTGTATTCAACAATCGGAAAGCCAAGACCCATGAGCGCTCTTGACCTCAGTACGAGCGATGCGGCAATACATGCTGCCGACGCAGGGGCCGGCGTGGCCGAGTGGCTTCGTGACCCAACACCTCGTGTCACCGCTGTCGATTCACATGCGCACGTGTTCGTGCGAGGGTTGCCACTCGCTCCGCAGCGGCGCCACGCACCGGACTACGATGCAACGCTGGATTCGTATGTTCGGTATCTCACCGGGAATGGCGTGTCACACGCCGTTCTTGTGCAACCCAGTTTCCTCGGAACCGACAACTCGTTCTTTGCGGCGATATGTCGAAAGTATCCGCAGCGGTTTCGCGGTGTCGCAGTAGTCGCCCCAGCAGTGTCGAACAAAGAATTGGAGTCACTTGCCGACGCGGGCGTAGTCGGCATGCGGCTGAACCTCGTGGGCTTGCCGCTGCCGGACCTTCGAAACGGCGCGTGGCCGCGTCTTCTCGCATGCGCCAACAGCCTGCGGTGGCACGTCGAGGTGCATCGTGAGGCGAGAGATCTGCCCGTGATCGTCGGCGAGCTGCTCGCGCAGCGATGCACGGTGGTCGTCGATCACTTCGGCAGGCCGGATGCGGAAGCCGGGGCATCGGATCCTGGGTTCAGATATCTGCTCTCGACCGCCGATACCGGCAAGGTGTGGGTAAAGCTGTCGGCCGCTTATCGAAGTTCGCGGGGCGACGGCGGGCTTGGCCTTGGAAAAGCGCTTACTCGCCCGCTGCTGGAGGCTTTCAGTGCCGAGCGCCTCGTCTGGGGCAGCGACTGGCCGCATACCCAGCATCAGGACGTGATTGACTATTCAGCGTCCATTCGCGCGCTCGCGGCCTGGGTTCCGGAGGAATCGACCCGAGCGGTGATTCTCGGCCTGTCAGCTAGAGAGCTGTTTCGTTTCGATTGACGCGGCACGCGCCGTCAACCGATTCACTACCGATTGAGGAAAGCCTATGAACTCCACTGCCGCTTCTCGCAGATTGGCGTTTCGCCAACAGGTTGCCGCGTGCAAGGGATTGCTGGTGCCCGGAGTGCTCGACGAGGATCCGGCGATCGTCGCGCCCTTCGGCGAGCGCCAGCGACTCGCCAATAAGCCGATCTACGACGAGCTCGACGCACGATACAAGGACGCCGATTGACCGCGACGAATACCCCCTTCCAAAAAACGAGAGACGCAGGAGACACCGACATGGCAGGCCATCCAGATTGCGCTTTGCAACAGAACCTGGCGACCGCCGGTTCAGGAGCGGAGGAGGAACGCAGAGCATCCGTTCGCCTCCGCTCGCTGGCCGGCGGGCTCGTGGGCAACTTGATCGAGTGGTACGATTTTCTCGCTTACAGCATCTTCTCGATCTATTTCGCCAAGTCGTTCTTTCCGAGCGAAAACCCCACAGTGCAACTGATGAACACAGCCGTGATCGCTGCTGTGGGGTACGTCGCACGACCGCTTGGAAGTGTGCTGATTGGGCTCTATGCGGACCGTAAGGGCCGCAAGTTGGCTCTGACGTGGTCGGTCGCCGCCATGTGCTTCGGATCGCTTATTATCGCAGTAACCCCGGGATATCAAACGATCGGTGTATTCGCCCCTGCGCTCCTCATTGCCGCCCGGCTTCTGCAGGGGCTCAGCGCGGGAGGTGAATACGGCACCAGCGCCACGTATCTGAGCGAGGTGGCACCGGCTAACCGCCGCGGTTTCTACATGGGCTTCCTGCAGGTCAGTGTCGTCGCCGGACAGTTGCTCGCCCTCGGCCTCATGCTGCTCATGCAACGATTCCTTTTTACGGCGGACCAGATCGAGCGCTGGGGCTGGCGTCTTCCATTCGTCATAGGTGGTCTTCTCGCGCTCTTCGCCATGTACATGAGACGATATGTCGGAGAGACGCAGGATTTCGAGGAGAGCCGCCGGAAATCGTCACCGCCCGTCGTTCGTCAGTTGATCCAGCATTGGCGCAACATTCTGCTCGCGATCGGCATCACGGTAGGTGGAACGGTCGCCTTCTACACGTACACCGTCTACATGCAGAAGTTCCTGGTCAACTCCGCCGGGTTGAGCAAGCAGACCTCGACGCTCATCACCACCGGCGCGCTGCTTTTGTACCTGCCCCTGCAACCGTTGTTCGGTCTGGCGTCGGACCTGATCGGGCGCCGCCCCGTTCTGATCTTTTTCGGTTTGAGCTGCACGCTGTTCCCGGTTCCGCTTTTCGAGGCCCTCAGCCGCACGAAAAGCACGGTGACAATGTTCATGCTCTGTTTCGCCGGGCTGCTCATGCTGAGCGGATTCACTTCCATCCACATGCTGGTGAAGACGGAACTTTTTCCGGCGCGGATCAGGGCACTTGCGGTCGGGCTCCCCTACGCGCTGACAACCGCGGTTCTCGGCGGCACGACGGAATTTGTCGCGTTGCGGTTCAAGGCGTCCGGCCACGAGCCGTACTTCTTCTGGTACGTCACAATCTGGGCCGCCATTTCGTTGCTCGTCTATCTACGGATGCCTGAAACCAATGTCAGGCGGCGGCAGTGAGCCCGGCGCGCCTTGCTTCGTAGAACCAGCGCGACTGCCGGCACCGTAGCGCGAAAATTCGCCAGCGTGGATAGGTTGACCGTTTCAACCGGGACGCGCCACATTCAAACGGTTGCGAAAGCGTCCAGGTGCACGCCGCCGGACGTGTTCGTTGCGCGGCGACGGGATGAGGCGCAGGGCAGCAACAGCATTCACGCCGAGACGCCGGACTTGCCCTTGCTCTTCGGACCGACGCCTTTGCCCGAAGCGGAACGCTCCTTGGGTGTTGCGCCTCGATGCGCTGCGCCGGTTTGTCCACCACGCGTGGCTTCCATCACGTCCTCAAGGTAGTGCTCTACCACGCGCTGGAACTCCAGCATCGCCGCGTGATGGTCAACCACGCTCGCATCGTAGCTCAGCGTGACGGCCGCCTTCATAAGATGCTGGACGACCACGGACCGGAGCAATGCTTCTTCCACTGACAATCGCGGCGCGAGGGCAGCCAGCACGGATGCGATTCCTTTGCGCAATCTTTCGCGTACCCCGGTGGCGCCGGGCAATGCGACATCACGCGCGTCGACCAGCACCACGAAAGCGGGGTACGTCGTGCGAAACGCCACGAAAAACGTCGTCAGTCGGCCGGCAACGACCGATACACCAAGCAACGGCACCTCCTCGCTCAGCCGGTCGAACGCTGCTTCAAGCTCGGTCACGTATTGCTCGATCAGCGTACCTGCGACCTGCTCTTTCGTCGGAAAGAACTGATAAAGCGAACCGATCGACGCTCCCGCGCGCGCGGCGATCGCTGTCATCGTCGTTGCTTCGTACCCCCTTTCGGCGAATTCCGCGCTTGCGGCTTCCAGCAACGACGCCACCCGCGCGCGTCCGCGGGCGCGGCGCGGCACCTTCGCCTCGCCCGTATTCGGCGTTGACTTTTGTGAGGCCATTCTCATATACTGTTTGTGAGCACCCCCTCACAATACACCAGCGGCTCGCCGCTTTCAATGGAAGGCCATCATGTTGCAAAACCTTGACCCCAAGACTACCGCTCTCGTTCTGATCGATCTTCAGGAGGGCATTCTCGGATTCGGGAAAGCGCCCCGACCCGCCGCAGCCGTGGTGGCTACCGCGGCAACGCTCGCAAAGCGCTTCCGGGAAGTGAACGCGCCGGTCGTCCTGGTCCGGGTGGGCTGGAGCGCCGACTTCGGCGATGCACTGAAGCAGCCCATCGATCAGCCCATCGCGCTTCCCCCCGGCGGACTGCCCTCGAACTGGTGGGACTTTCCCGTTGAACTGGCGGTGGAGGAGCGCGACATCAAGATCACGAAACGCCAATGGAGCGCTTTTTACGGCACCGAGCTCGACCTGCAATTGCGGCGTCGCGGCATCGAAACCATTGTGCTGGGCGGGATTTCGACGAACATCGGCGTCGAGTCGACGGCTCGCGCCGCGCACGAGCACGGGTACTCGCTGGTGCTCGTCGAGGACGCAATGAGCTGCGGCGCGCCCGAGCATCACCATGCGTCGCTGAATTACATCTTCCCGAGGCTCGGTCTCGTGCGGCGATCCGTCGACGTACTCGAGGCGCTCGCAGCCTGATGACGCCCGATGGACAAGCACAGCGTGGCCGGAGAGAGACGATGAGCAGCGAACGTCACACCGGAGCTTCGTCGCTCTTGCACCGCGTCGAAACCGTGTTCGACATGCGGGCGTTGGGTCGCGCCATGTTTGCGCTCGTCCCGCTGCTCCTCCTTGCAGTCATATCAGGCAGATCCGAGTGGCTTACCGCTGCAATCGTGCCGGTCGCGATGCTCATCGCGCTCGACCACTCGCAGCTTGCGCCGCTCAGCGTCTTCGCGCACGCTTTGGCGATCAGCGCGGGCTTCGTGATCCTGATGGCGTCGCTCGCGCACCCGCTGCTCTTTGTCGTAGCCACAGTCCTGCTGGGCATGGGATCCGTGCTGGTGACCGCGGGCGGCAGTGCCTTGCGCTCGCTCGGCAACTTCACGTTCATTCCCTCGCTGTATCTTGCCTGCGAAAGTGGGGAAGGCGTCACGCGGCAGGCGCTTATTACCCGGAGCGTTGAGGTCCTGCCGTTCCTGTTGATAGCCGCGTTGCCGATCCTGCTCCTAGCGTCAGTCGAGCACTTCCGCTCGCGTGAAACCGGCCAGCCGACTCTTGCGCATTTCGCAAAGTGGACTCGCCTCTCCCCAAACAGCGAGCGCAACGCATATATCGAGCTGATGATCACCGTCGCGCTCGCGGTCGCTTGCGCTGCCGTACTTGTCGAATGGCGGCACGTCGATCATGGTCAGTGGATGATCTGGTCGGCCGCCAGCGTCGTTACCGGAAATGCAGCAAGCGCCCGGCAGAAGTTTCGCAGCCGGCTCACCGGGGCCGTTGTCGGCGTTTCCTTCGGAGTGGTTGTCGGATTGATGATCCCTCATGCGTTATTTATGCGTGTGCTCGTTGTGTTCGCCGCAATGCTGACGCTCATCTGCATTCGTCCGTACACGCTCGCATTCGGTGTCCGGTGCGCCTGTGCGGCAATAGCCTTTGTATTAGCGGGAAAGCCGTGGATTTTTGGAGGCGAACGCCTGCTGAACGTGGCAGTCGGCAGCGCCATTGGGCTGCTGTGTGCGCTCACGGCATCCGCCATTGCGGCGCACATGAAAGACACGTGCCGCTCGACGTGTGACGCCCCAAGACCCCGACAAGACTGAGCGGGACTGCGCAGTCGCCTCTGATTAAGGGCTCACGATCGACGTTTAGCTGAAGATCTCATGGTGTTCAGCAAGTATGGTAGTGCCGATTCCGATCGCTGCTGCCGTCGAATAGTTGACGCAGGTGCTTCTGGGTAGAAGCCGGTTACTCCCCAAAGACAGGGGCGAGCATATCGCACCCGAAAGGCATTCGTAATAATCAGCGCTCGCAGCAATGCTCAACCGCGCAAAGCGCTATAGTGGCGACTTGCTTACGTAACGCATGGCGCGATAAAATCGCGCCTGCTCATTGGGGAGTAGCCGCCTCGAACGCCATGTTCGAGGGCGCACGTCAACATACTTGGCGAGTCGAGAGACCCGCTATGGCGTGCGCAGCTAAATGCCTGGCAAGACCGATGACTCGCATTCCGACCTAACCGGGTCGCCGGAATGCGTGTCATCGCGTTTTTTCTGCGCGGCCCGGGTACAACAACCCCATGCAATCCTTCCTCATTTCGACCAGTGTGGTCGGCCTTGCTGAAATCGGCGACAAGACTCAACTCTTGTCCCTGGTATTGGCAGCGCGATATCGCAAGCCCATTCCCATCATCCTTGGTGTTTTTGCCGCTACCCTCATCAACCATGGTGCATCCGGCGCACTCGGCGCGTGGCTCGCGAGCGTTCTGAGTCCGGGCATTCTGAATTGGGCGGTTGTCGCGTCATTCGCCGTGATGGCCGTGTGGATTCTCGTTCCGGACAAGCTGGACGATGCCGATGCGGTTTTGACGAAAAACTCGATGGGTGTGTTCGGCACAACCGCGCTCACATTCTTTCTCGCCGAGATGGGCGACAAAACCCAAATCGTCACGATTGCCCTGGCGGCACGCTTTCATGAGTTCTTCGGCGTGGTTGCGGGTACGACACTCGGCATGATGCTGGCCAATGTGCCCGTCATCTACCTGGGACACAAATTCGCCGACCGCCTGCCAACAAAGGCGGTCCACATTCTGGCCGCCATTATCTTCGTTGTCCTCGGTGGCCTCGCCCTCAGGACCGCGCTGTACCCGCAAGCGCATCCGCTGTTCTAGTTCGCGGCTGACGCGCGCACCGCACTCCACCAACGCGAGACCTTTAGAAAAAACCCGAGCGTGCCGTTAATATGCGGTGGTCCGACAAAACGTGGACCGGGATCGGAGTCGTCCGTCGTTTACTCGGTTCGAAGTCAACGAACGAACTGAGCGATGCTTCGGATCACGACTTCCGGATACGCACGCCGTCTACGGGAAGACTGACACTTTCAGTTTCCTTCCGCCCAACCTGCTCGAACAGGGCGCCTCGTCGACGTGCCGTTCCACATCGGAGCAATCGTGACCAGACAGAAAGGCACCCAAAGGCGTCTATATCTGTGGCGACGCAACGCAGCAGAAGACCGAGTTGAGCAGACGTCGTCGAATGTGCCCCCCGCGCGGCGCACCGCCGTATTTGGTCTCGTCCTCGTTCTATTGAGCGTGCCGCTCCTGGCCTTCTGGGGAGCGTATGAAAGCTTGAGTGCCGGTTTCGCCGCGCAAGCTGCCAACGAGGCGGATAAGGCTTTCGAGGAAGCTCGCTATAGCGTTGCGTGGGAGGAATCGGCCGAACGCAAGTACTTTCTGGACCCGCGTCCGGAGGTTCTACGCGAGCACCGCGAGGCCGGTGAAGCACTTGACGCAGCGCTGAAGAGGGCAGTGGCACTTGAGCCTGGCAGCAGCGCAATGCTGCGCGGCCTGCTGGAGAAGCACGCGAAGTATCGAGCGTTCGCCAAACCGATGTTCAAGGCCGTCGATGATCACGACATCGCGAGAGCCAATGAGATCGACGAGGATTCGGCCGATCCACTCTTCGACGATATCGAGCAAAAGGTTCTCGCGGCAGCGGCACAGCACCGCGACGATGCGACGATGCAACTCGACCGGCTCGTTGCCGTGCAACGGATCGTCCTGATATCGACCCCCGTGGTACTCGCGATCGGCGTGGGGCTCTCGCTGCTGTTTCTTCAGATGCTGCGGCGCATTCGCAAGAACGTGGATGCGGCGGCCCAGGACGCGCTGCGCAGCAGCGAACAGAGGCTGCAGGCGCTTGTCGCGAACACGTCGGATGCGATACTCGTTTCCGACGTCAACGGGACTGTGACTTACGAGGCGCCGACGCGAAGACCGGACCCCTTGAAGAACATGGGCCAGCTCGTCGGCACCAGTCTGCTCGATCCGATTCATCCCACTGACCGTCCCACGCTGCAGGGCCTGTTGGAGACCGTGTCGTCGACGGCTCGATCCACGAAATCCATCGAGATCCGTACTCGAGGTGAGGGCGATGCGTGGCGCTATATTCAGCTTACCTTGACGAATCTGCTCGACGAACCGGCTGTCGGCGCAATCGTGGCGACCGCAAGCGACACCACCGAAAGGAAGAACTTCGAGGAGCAGCTCGCGCGAAGGGCGTTCTACGATACGCTCACCTCGTTACCGAACCGCGCACTGCTGCTCGATCGTATTAGCCAGGCCGAAGCTCGCGCGCGTGAGCGTAATGCGATGATCGGCGTTGTCTTCGTCGACCTGGACAACTTCAAGCGGGTGAACGACAGTCTCGGACACCACGTGGGAGACCGGCTGCTGATCGCAGCGGCCAAACGCCTCGAAGGGTGCATTCGCCCGACCGACACCGTCGCGCGGTTGGGCGGAGACGAGTTCGTCATCCTGCTGGAACACCTCGGGAGTGAGGCGACGAGCGAAGGCACCCTGGTTGCGGACAACATCCTGGCGCAATTCAGTCAACCGTTCGATCTCGACAACAAACAGTACATCGTCAGCGCGAGCGTTGGGCTGGCATTCGCGCACGCTGGGCGCGGCCGCGGCGATGCTGATACGTTGTTGCGGGACGCCGACGTCGCGATGTACCGGGCCAAGAACGGTGGAAAGGGCCGCTACGTGGTTTTCGAAGAGAACATGCACGCGGAAGCAGTCAAAAAGCTGGAGATTGAAACGGACCTGCGTTACGCGATCGAGCATCGCGACCTACGGGTGTATTTCCAGCCCATCATGCAGCTTCAGGAGGCAGGGTTCCGGGAAATGGAAGCGCTCGTGCGGTGGCAGCACCCCACGCGAGGTTTGTTGCCGCCCGCCGAATTCATTGCGATTGCAGAAGAAAGCGGCCTGATCATTCCACTCGGACGATACGTACTGGAAGAGGCTTGCCAGCAAGTCGCCCGCTGGCAGCGGGAGTTCCCGACCGAGCCGCCACTGCAGATTAGCGTCAATCTCTCGCCTCGGCAGTTCGATGATCCCAACCTCGTTACCGACGTGGCTGCGGCGCTGTCCAGTGCTCACATCGGCGCAGGCTCGCTGAAATTGGAGGTCACGGAGGGCCTGATCATGCGGGATACCGAAAGGAGTATCGAGACGCTCCAGAGGCTGAAAGACTTCGGCGTCACAATCGCAATCGACGACTTCGGCACGGGCTATTCATCGCTCAGTTATCTTCGCAGGCTACCGCTGGATGTGCTGAAAATCGACCGATCCTTTGTTCAGGGCATTGGCACGAGCGCTGAGGACGATGCGATCGTTCGCGCCGTCATCTCCATGGCGCAGTCTCTTGGACTGTCCGTCACGGCTGAGGGAATTGAAACGAGTGAGCAGGCAAGGCTCCTTCGAGAATGGTCCTGCCAAACTGGACAGGGCTATCTTTTTTCACGACCTCTGCCTGCGGAGGAGTTTACGGCGCTATTTCGTGCACATTCTGCTGGTTCCACCCGCAGCCATTCTGCGGGCGACTTCACCATGGAGCCGCTCTGACCCATACGCGAGTGCTGTCGGTTGAACGCGTATCGGTCACCTCTGCGGCAGCGCGATCTCACGAAGCGCCATGAGGACGGTGTGTCGTGTCGTTTCACATCATGCCGCCCATGCTTCCAGTGCCGCCCACCCCGGTTCCACCGGTCCCGCTTGTGCCGGTACCTGGCGATATCGCAATCGGATGTGCGGCCCCCATCGTGGCCATCAGTGCGACGGCGGCTGCGTCCGGTTCGCCATTGGCGTCGATTGCGCCAAGAGTGAGGAGCGCTTCGAGATCGTTGTCCTCGCCCGGCTGTCCGACAGTGAATGCGGTGGTCAGAAAATTGGGGGTGGAAAGCGTAACGCTGTACTTTTGCTGCAGATTCTGGACGACAGCGGCCTGCGCCGTCAGAACGTTGGTCTGATTCTGCAGCGCCTGCTGAAACTGCGTGTTCGTCGCGAAGCCGGCGATCAGCCCGCTTTCATTTGTACCGAGTTGCGCCGCCAGATACGACAACAACAGGTCAGTCTCCGGCGTGACGTTGTACGTGCCGCCAGCGAACGCGGCGGAGTGCAGCGTCGTCCCGCCCGAAGTCGCAGTGATCATGCACGGCATCACTGCGCTGAATGCCGCGTGGTAGTTTCCGTTCGCATCTGCGGCGACCGACATCGAGCCCCGCGCGCAGTTGATGCTGATCGTCGCGTTCGCGAGTGCCTTGCCGGTTGCCGCCGTACCGGCGATCGAAACCATCGACGTGCTGCTTGCGCTACCACCGCCTCCGCCGCCGCAGCCAGCGAACAACGCAACGGACGCAATTAGCAGCCCCGCGCTGACAGAACGGATGACGTGCTGTTGTCGAGTGCTCATCGAAGTCTGCCGGTGGTTCGTATGTCGTCTAAACGATTTCGCGGGGGCGTCTATTCCATCCTTCGCTCAACCCTTGATGCTGCGAAGGCATTGCAAACTGCCTGACACCGCGCGAGGTGGCGGCTGAGTGCCGGAAGGTTTCCCGGCTCCACCACAGTAAACCTTCACTTCACTCGATTGGAATATAGCGGCCCCGTCATACGTTTATTGGGGGCGTAGACGCAAGAAATGATGCATCGCGCCATGCGCGACATTCCATCATCACGCGGCACCCGGTTGGAGGAAGTTTGAAACGAGCCATGAACGACCATGGAGACCGAACGAGACGAGGCTTGGGCGACCAGGATTTGCGGCCGCTGTCGGCTTTTGCCGACGATGAATTGTCCGCCACGGAGCACGCGATCATGCTCGTTCGACTGACGACCAACCCTTGGGCGGCTGAGCGCGTGGAGGACTATCGCGCGCAAAAAGCCGCGCTGACAGCACTGTTCGGAGACCCGCTACACGGTGCGCGTTGTATCGTCGTGCGCCACCGCGCGCCGTGGTGGCAGCAGGCCGGCGTGGCGGCATCCTGGATGGCGATGGGCATGGCGCTCGGCTCGGCACCCGGTTGGATGTCGGCGAATTTCACGGCCGATCCACCCGTGTTCGCGGAGCGCGCCGACATCGCTTTCGCGGTGTACGCGCCTGAGCAACGCCACCCCGTGGAGGTAGCGGCGCCGCAACGCGATCATCTGGTCGACTGGCTGTCACGGCGCCTCGGTCAGCGGTTGTCGGTGCCTTCGCTTCGGGAATATGGCTATTCACTGATTGGCGGTCGCCTCCTGCCCGGCGAGTCCGGCCCTGCCGCGCAGTTCATGTATCAGAACACGGCCGGCGCCCGGCTCACGATGTACGTTGCAGTGGTTCCAAAGGACGCGACGGCATTCCGCCTGTTTCGTGACGGTAATCGCAGCACGTTCTACTGGGAGAGTCAGGGGACGGGATGCGCGCTGACTGGCCTCGTCCCAGAGGTGCAATTGCGATCCATGGCGATCGACGCATGCAGCATGCTCCGGCGGGCGTTCAGAGGCCGGGGAATCAGCGGCGGTTTGAACCCATGATGCTTTGCGGAGTTCGCATTTCCGATCATCCAGCAAGCCGGAGCACGCAGCCTTCCGCAGGTTGGCAGGCAACCGCGCGGACGTTGCTGCGCGCGTTCGCGTTGACGTGCCTGTTTGTCTCAACGGGCGCTCGCGCCCAATCGACCAACCCGATTACGCCGGCTTCATCCGGCACATCGGTGGGATGCGCCGATGTCGCCACGTCGGATACCGTGAGTGTGGACGTCAACCGGTTCCGGTGTCTCACGGCCGGCGAACAGGCGGCTTCGTTGCGAACGTGGATTGAAAACCACTCGCTTCTGTCTCTCACCGACGCTCAGATCCTCCCTCTGATGGACGCGATGAAGCCGGATGCCTTCGTCGAGTACGCGAGGTCCGACATGGTTCCCGACGACGCTTGCGAATACAGGATGTTCCGGCAAGAGCGGATATCCGGAAGATGGTCCGACCGGCCCGATCACATGGTTATCCGCTACCAGGACACCCCTCGAAAAGTCTACGCAAAATGGCTCCCCGATGGTGCCCATGCGGGACAGGAGATTCTCTACGACGAAACAAGGGACCCTGATAGCGTTGTCGGTCATCTGGGCGGAGTGCTGCGCATCGTGACAGGCAAGATCGCCATCGACGGCCCGTTCGCACACACCCAGTCCCGCCATAGCGTCCGCGATCTCGGCCTGCAGTACATCGCGCGCACCATCGAGCATGATGCCCGCAGCTTTCGTGAAGAGGGCCTGACTGAAAAGCCGACCCGCATTGAACTCATGAACGTGCACGGCGCGCGCTTGCTGGCATGGACATGGACTGCTCCCTCAGGGCCTCCAGCGCACTATGCGCAGCGTGTGAGACTGCTGTTCGATCTTCAGCACCCCTGGCCTAGTGGCGAAGCCGCGTGGAACGAGCGCGGCGACCTGCTGGAGATGATCCATTTCGAAGACGTTGTGCCTCACCACTGGAGCGAATCGATTTTCGATCGACGTAATCCTGAATACGGTTTCCACTGAGGCCGTATCCGGCGAAACCTCCACACCGGTTCGCAAGGATGGGTTGCCGCGATGCAGGGTCGCAGATCTGCAGCTCGGTCGTGCGATTTCGAAAGCGGTAGCAGGCGAGGCACGGCACTATGTGCAGCGACTTCCTATCGTCCCGATGAAGGAGAAACGAAATGCCCAAAGCGTTTTCGGTCCCTATTACTCCGCAAGGACAGTCCGCACTGGCGACGCTGCCGCCGTGGCACTATTCCAGTGACTGTCTCGCCATCGAATACTGGGCCGACCAGAAAGCGATCGCGGCGCTCCTCCCGCCAGGCCTCACGGTGGACGAGAAATCCGGCGGCCGGTCCTTCTTCTGGTTTCTGGATTGGCAGTTCACGGGTTCCAATGACGAATTGACGGACCCGGCCCGCTATCAATACCGCGAAGCCTTCGTTCTGGTCGAGGCGATCTTCGAAGGTGTTCCGGTCAACTACTGCCCATACATCTTCGTCGATAACGATGCCGCCATCGCCCGCGGATGGGCGCAAGGGTTTCCAAAGAAGCTCGCCAGCGTCTACCAGACTCGCAGTTTCTCCGCGCCCAGTCTCGCAGCTGCGCCGCTTGCCAAAGGCAGTCGCTTCGGTGCGAGTGTGTCCGCGCACGGAGAGCGGCTGGCGACTGCCCGTATCCAGCTTGAGGAACCTGTCGCTGACCCGACGACCGTGTTCAACCGGCCAACAACGATGCGCCGTTACTTTCCTCAACTCGCAGCGGGACTTCAGGAGAAGCCACCGGTTGATGAACTGACCATGTCGCTTACCGACAATCTCGCGATCGTGGACGTCTGGACCGGGTCGGCGGAGCTGAAGATTCCTGAGGTCGCCGGTGAGGACATGAACCTGATTGCGCCCGTGCGCGTCGGGCGGGGTTATCGGCTGGGTATGGCGTACTCCGTGACCGACCTGCGCATTCTGAAGAACTACGCCGAGTGATCGTCTGGGTGCCCCTATGCGTTAGCAAGGGGCCCGGTTACGTGGGCTGCCTGAATATAAGCGGGAATTGATACAGCGTCTTTGGAAACTGTTTCAGACCGCGACGGGAGCGCCCGATGACCAGATTGTCATCGGTATTCAGGACGTGCCGGCCAGTCAAGCGATGGAGATGGGGCAGGTCATGCCGGACGTCGCGAACGAATAGGGTGAGAGGTGGTGCGCCTCGAAGGCGCCCCTGGTCTTTGGCACCCCCATCGCCTGACGGATCACCACGAAGCGCTGATCCAGTATCCGCAATCCGCCCGCTTTAGCGGCGTCTTTTTCGAGCTGCTGCTTGACGCCTGCAGCCACGTCCAGATGCTGATCCAGAAAGCCCGGCACAACAGCCGGTGACGTTGGAATCCGGACGATTGTCGCGTGATACAGTTCGCGCGTCAGCAACAGATGTTCAGAACACACCACCGCTACGGCGTTTTGCGATTGAAGGCTTTGTCATCTTGGGTTGCTCTTGATTAGCGTGCCAGAGCGATATTAGCCTGGCAATTGTCGAAAGGCGTGCGCGGACAACATATGTCTATGTCGTGATTCGCCACGGCATGTCGCGTCTTTTCGAGGGAGTGTTCTACAGATTTGCCCCGCCTTCTGCGTCCCGGATCTTGTCTGCGCGACTACCATTCACGGTTCTATGCCGCGCACGGCGTGTTCCTATCACCGGGTTTTCGCATGAGTCTACTAATTCGTTTGCTGCTTTTGTTAATCACCAGTGGTCGTCGGAGTCGGCTGCACGTGCTCGACACGTGTGTCACGCCTTTTCGAGTCTGGCTCAACGACCTCGACGTCTTACTTCATATGAACAACGGCCGTTACTTCACGATCCTCGATTTGGCGCGCGTAGATCTGATGATGCGCAGTGGTCTGTGGCGGCAATTGAAGGCACAAGGCTGGTATCCAGTCGTCACACTGGAAACGATGCGTTTTCATCGGTCGCTCGAGCTTGGCGACCGCTATAACGTCCAGACTCGCGTTATCGGTTGGGATGAGAAGCACATTTTCATCGAACAAGGTTTCGTGCGTGATGATGTGCAGGTCGCATTGGCCGTCGTGCGAGCACGGTTCCTGAAGCGAAGTGGCGGCGTTGTGACGACCGCCGAGTTGCTGGAACTTTCGGCGATTACGCAGCCGTCGCCGGAGTTGCCCGGATGGGTTGCGAGGTGGAGTGAGGCTGAAGGAGGGATGGCGCTTACGTAGCCTTCTTTTTGTGGGCAGAGGTGGAGGCCGTCACACGACGGCAGCCAACCCACGATCCTGTTCGATCGCCCGCGCGATTCGAGCCATCATCGGCTTGACCACGCGTGCGATTCAGTACGCGTAAAGCGTCAAGGTGCGACCGCAGGTGCGTTGGTAGGCTTTTGACCATTCGCCTTCTGCTCGGCATTCTGCAGATCCTGCGGATAGTTCGTTTGATTCCCCGCCGGACTGTACCCGTTCTTTTCCAGCTTGCTGAGTTCGGCGTTTTTCTTCGCACGGCGCGCCTTGCGGTCGGCCTTCTTTTGCGCCTTCATCTCTTGCTTCGACATCGCACTATCGGAGGCGCCGGCATCGGTTGTCGCTGCATGAGCTTGCAACGTCGGAAGTGAGAGGAGACTCAAAGCCATACCTGCTGAAACAACAAAAACAGACAGTTGCTTGAACTTCATACGTATCTCCGTATGGGTGCGTTAGGCGGCGTGAGACTGCTCACGGACCATTTGGGTTGGTTCCTGAGAAGAACGTGTCTCTTCGCATGGGGAACGCTCGAACCGTAATCGATGAGACGTCGACAGGGATACAGGGGTTAACCGCGAGGAGGTGACGAGGCATAACGCTGAAAGGCTCTTGCACACTTGCTTTAACGCGCATTTTCCCTGATTTCACGAAAGAGATTCCCCTTTCTGCTCTTTGTTCGAGTGGATGGGGAATATACACTCGGGCAAAAATACAAGCGCAGTTCAGGAGACGTGCCCACGGAAATTATTACCCTCCGCATAAGCCTCACTCCAGTGCTTGTTTTTTCTTTCTTCTCATTTCCTTCCCTGCGAGCGTCTCTGAGACTCCACGTCCTTCAGCCGTGTCGCATTTGATCAAAGATAGACGGACGCTGGGAAAGGTGTGGGCACTTTCGATAGCAGGGGAAGTACGTAGTACAACTATATTAATGGAGATAGCGATGAAGAAACTTCTGTTCGGCGTGTTCGCATTGTCTGCGACGGCAACCGCGATGGCTCAGAGCAGCGTCACGTTATACGGCATCGTGGACAACGGTATCGCATACGAGACCAATCTACCGAAGGGGCATGTATTCGGTGCGCAAAGTGGAGGCTGGGCGCAATCGAGATTTGGTCTCAAAGGCAGTGAGGACCTCGGCGGCGGCACCCATGCAATTTTCACGCTCGAGTCCCGACTGAATACCATGACCGGGGCTTTCGCGAACGGAAGTTTCTTCGAGGGACAGGCGACAGTAGGCTTGCAGAATGACACCTGGGGTCAAATCAAGTTCGGCAACATGGGATCGGCTGAAATAAGTCAATACTCGGGCGACGTCGACCCACAGCAAACAAAGAAGTATGCGATTGGAACGCTGGTACGCGGCCGCATCTTTTCGCAGGCAGGGAACGGCGCGGAGTACCTGTCGCCGACGATCGGCGGTTTTACCCTGCAAGGCCAGTATGATTTGACGAATTCGTCGACGTGGAACGCAGGAAATCCTGGAAGCGCACCTGGTCAACTCGGTACTTCTAGCGGACTCGGAAGCTCGCAGGGGCGCTCGGATGGTATCAAACTCTCTTACGCGAACAAGGGCCTTTTCTGGCAGGCGACCTATGACGAGGTTCGCGACGGAAACGGCCAATTCAGCAACGTGTACCTTGCTTCCCGCTCGATTCTCACGGGCTTGACGTACGCATTCGGTCCTGTGACCGGATACGTTGGCTACCAGCACCTGAGCGCTCCGAACGCATCGAATGCGGGCTATTTCGGCACGGCGACCCCGTCAGCGTTGCCGGCAGGAACGAGCCTCCCGACAGCAGTCAATCATGAGTGGATTGGCGCGATCTGGCAGACGACCCCTGCGCTTGCTATCACCGGCGCCGTCTATCACGCGAACGCAAACAATGGGAACGGGAACGCAACTCTCTACACGTTGGGTGCGAACTATTCGCTGTCCAAGCGAACGCTCCTGTACACGGAACTGGCGTACGTTAGAAACAGTTCGTCGTCTAACATTGGCCTCGACAGCGGTCTGTATGGCGCGAATATCAACAACGACTCGGTCAACGGAAGCACTTCGAGCACCAACCCCAACTATGGCAAAAGCCAGTTTGGCGTTATTGCAGGGTTGGCGACGACGTTCTGATGCTGTCGATAGGTCCGGGTGACGACTTTCTCTCGGACCTATCAGGCGCTGCGTCTGCGCTGATGAGCGGTCGATTCAATCGCGGAAACGACTGGCGATGTGGTCCGGAATATTTTCTGGCGTCACGACCACGACCGAAGAAGATGACGCGACAGAGGATGCTGGCAAGAGCTTGTGAAAGTGCATGACGTGATGACACGCGGAGCGCATGTCCTGCCGGAGATCATGATGCAAGATTGCCTGAATCCTTCCAGCGCGTAGAAGCTGCACATTATCCTTGTCCAGGTCGTGACCGATGAAGCAGACCGGAGCTTGCTGCTGCGCTTCCAGCGCGCGAAGAATCGCGACGTTACCGCCTCCCATGGAGTACACGGCAGCGATGTCTGTGCCATCGTTGAGAACGCTTCGGACTCGCTCTTCAGTTGGCAAATCAAGGCCATGTCCGCCGCTTGCATCAATCAGTCTGAGTCGGGGGTGGTGCTTGCGCAGTGCTCGACGAAAGCTTATCTCGCGCTCTTCTTCGCCCCGAAAATGCTCGTCGCTCATCGTTATCAACACATTAGCTGGCTGCGGGCCCAGCAATAGGCCCAGAAGGTAAGCTGCCGTGGCCCCAGCGACGCGATTGTCGAGCCCGGCGTAGGCGATGCGGCCCGACAGAGGTATGTCGGTGAAGACGGTGACGACGGGAATGCCGTGATGCTGGAGTTCGCGAACCACCTCGGCAATCTCAGGAACGTCGCGGGCCTTCAGAAAAACACCATGGCTGCCTCTTCGGGCGATAGATCGAAGAGCATCCACGACTTCGGACGTCGTCATCGTCTCCCGCAACTGGAAGCGCGGACGAACAACCGCCGGGTGCATTAACGCGAGTTCCGCTTCGAGCGCATTCTTTATCTCGTCGCTGAACCGCGCCGGCGCTTCTACTACCACGTCGACCATGAGCTTCCGCCCCGTGGTCGCCAGGTTTAGCTCCTGTTTCTCAAGTTCTTTTATCGCCTGCTCAACCCGATTGCGAGTGTGCTCCCGGACGTTCGCGCGTCCGTTCAGCACCCTATCAACAGTTGCCACTCCAAGCCCTGCCTGAAGGGCAATTTCCTTGATCAAGAAGCGGTGAGCCAATCCGACCCTCCATTGTTGATAGTTTTTTGATGTGTTTATGATAATTCGATCTGTGCTTTGCGAGCTATCCTACATCGAATATAGGAGGCACGTATGGACGACCGACGCGGAGACTATCTCGCTGAGCGAACCAACTGGTATCGCGAAAGCGACTGCAGCTTGGGTGATTTCGTGGCGGCGCTCAACGCGGCGGGGGAGCGCGGGCTACGCTACGCGGCAAAGTCGGTTCAAGCGATTCCTGTATACGAATGCCGCGAGCTGGAAGAAGTGCACTCGTCTGAAACGGAAAGGCTTCAGCTACTGTCGGAGTGGGCCGAAGTCCTGCGAGATGGAGCGGGCGTCTTTGTGCTCAAGCGCGCTTTTGCCGACACCGGGTGCGTGGATGAGGCGACGGCCATCTTCGAATCGATTATTGAAGCCGAGAAGAAATCGGGCTCGAAGGCTGACCATTTCGCGAAAGCAGGCGCAAACGATCGTATCTGGAACGCGCAGGAAAAACTCTGCCTTGCGGCACCTGAGGTCTTCGCCAGATACTTTTCGAGCCCTTGGCTGCCGGCGGCCGCCGAGGCATGGCTTGGCCCGTGCTTTCAGGTTACGTCGCAGGTCAATGTTGTCAGACCCGGCGGCGAGGCACAGCAAGCCCATCGTGACTACCATCTGGGCTTCCAGACGGCTGAGATGGCGGCGTCTTTTCCAGCGCACGTGCATTGGATGTCGCCTTTTCTCACGCTGCAAGGGGCCGTTGCGCACAGCGACATGCCTGTTGAGAGCGGTCCGACCAAACTCCTGCCTTACTCGCAGCGATACGCTCAAGGCTATCTGGCTTGGCGTAGACCTGATTTCCGCGAGTATTTCGAGAACAACTTCGTTCAGGTGCCGCTTGCCAAGGGCGATGCCATCTTCTTCAATCCGGCGCTATTTCACGCAGCCGGGTCGAATCGAACGAGCCACGTTCAGCGCATGGCAAACCTGCTTCAAATCTCGTCGGCTTACGGTCGGGCGATGGAAGCGGTGGATCGAACACGCATGTCCGAGACCCTCTACCCAGTCCTTCGGGACAGGTTTAAGACCGGCAAGATAACCGGGCTCGAGGCGCTGTCGGTGATTGCCTCGTGCGCCGAAGGCTATGCGTTCCCGACAAACCTTGACAGGGATCCGCCCGCCGGGGGACTCGCGCCGGAGAGCCAAGGCCAGATGATGCTCAGAGCGCTTCGGGAGGACTGGGAGCCGTCCGAGTTTGCGCGAGCCCTCGCGAAGCATGCCTGGCGTCAAGGGAATGGCGAATCCACTGAACTGATAGATTATTGATGTGTTTTTGTGACTAAAAGATAGAGCCACGGCACTATCATGATGCCGACGCGACACACGAAATGACTCAGCAAAGTCGCGCGTGCTCCCGCATCCGGATTGGACGTGGGCGAACGAGGCGCAATGGTGCAAGGGCATGGATCAGTTCAAGGAACTACAACTATTCGTCGAGGTGGCCGAGACGGGCAGCATCAGCCGGGCTGCGGAAGCTGTCGAGCTTTCCATCTCGGCCGCAAGTCGATATTTGATTTCGTTGGAGGCGAGACTTGGCGTCCAACTGGTGCGCAGGACGACTCGCAACCTTTACCTGACTGAGGCTGGCGCTGAGTTTCACCGACGCTGCAAATCCATCCTCGCCGATCTTGGCGAAGCAGAGGCTGTCACCAAGGAAGCGGTCGTGCGTCCAAGCGGTGTCCTTCGCGTCACCGCCTCGTTATCGTTCTGCATGCTTCATATCGCCCCGATGCTTCCTGATTTCACGGCGCGCTACCCCGACATTACAGTGGACGTGGTAGCGGCTAACCGTTACTGCGACATCATCGAGAACGGCATCGACGTCGCGATTCGTACGAAAGTCCTCGAGCCAGATAGCAACATAACCATTAGAAGATTGGCTTCGACACGCCGCATATTGGCCGCATCGCCCTGCTACATCGAGGCGAACGGGCGCCCTCGCTTCCCGGCGGAACTCGCGAAGCACAGGCTGCTGAACTATCAACTCGCCGACAATCCACGCGAGCTTTCGTTCACACACGGTGGTGAGAACGTCGTTGTCAGAGTGAAGCCGTTAGTGGAGTCGAATGACGGCCAGATATTGCGTATCGCCGCGCTAGACGGCATGGGCATTCTGGTGCAGCCCAAATACATCATCTACGACGACCTCAAGGCAGGCCGTCTTGTCCCGGTGCTCGACGACTGGGACCTTCCCCGGCTGACCATGAACATCGCGTTTCAGACTCGCTCACACCTGCCTGTAAAGGTGCGACTGTTCATTGACGCGCTCGTGGATCGGTTCCATCAGAACGAATACGAACGGCATTGGACAGCGTGAGTCTGCGCTCACCGCATTTGGGGTTTCTTCCCACTCAGCGCGAAAGACTTTCCCTTTCTAGCTCTGTCTTGCCAGTCACGACGAATATAGACTCGTCTCAAAGCTACAGAAGAGATTGATGGAGACACGCAATGCAAAGCGCAACCTCTGCAGTTCCGTCCGCATCGCCTTATTTCGATGAGGCTCGCTCGGCCGAAGTCGTCAATGCACGTATGAGCGAAGATGCCGACGCTCGCCTGAGTCAGGTGATGTCGGTTCTGGTCAAGCATCTTCATGCTGCGGTCAAGGAAATTGAGCCGACGCATGAAGAGTGGTTCACCGCCATTCGCTTCCTGACCGAGACGGGTCAAATGTGCACGGACTGGCGGCAAGAGTACATCCTGCTCTCGGACGTCCTGGGCGTTTCGATGCTCGTTGATGCAATCAATCATCGTCGTCCCAACGGTGCTACGCCGAACACGATTCTGGGCCCCTTCTACATCGCCAACGCGCCCGACTATCCGAACGGCGCGAACATCTGCCTGGACGGAAAGGGCGAGCCCATGGTTGTTGAAGGTCGGGTTGCCGATATCAAGGGAAACCCGATTCCTAACGCGAAGCTCGAGGTGTGGCAGACGAACGACGACGGCTTCTATGACGTGCAGCAGAAAGGCATTCAGCCTGACTCAAATCTTCGCGGCGTTTTTACGTCGGATGCTGAGGGCCGCTACTGGTTCAAGTCTGTCAAGCCGCGTCACTATCCGATTCCTTCGGACGGTCCGGTCGGTAAGCTCCTCGCCGCAATAGGCCGACACCCTAACCGAGCGGCTCATCTGCACTTCATCGTGACCGCGCCTGGCTTTGACCCGGTCATCACTCACATTTTCACACCTGACTGCCCCTATCTTCCTGAAGACGCGGTATTTGGCGTCAAGCGTGAGCTCATCGCTGAATTCAACAAGATTGACGACCCGGAAGCTGGTGAGCGCGTCGGGGTCTTATCACCGTTTTGGTCTGTTTCGTGGGACTTCACCCTCGCGACGTCCACGAAGCCCACGCGGGCAATCCCGTAATCGTTTGGTGCGCGGGAGCGTGCCGTCGAAAAAACTGATGACATTGAGAGATACAGGAGTACTACATATGAGCGCGAAGAAAGAATTGCTAGCTGCGTACTGGACACTCGCTGGTGACGTCTATCCGTGTGCACCGAACGAAATCAGCCCGTTCCCGCTGCGCGACCGCTGCGAAGCAGCTTCGCGTGCCGGCTGGAGCGGTATCGGTCTCATTCTCGATGACCTCGAGTACAGCATCGGGAAGTACGGCGTGTCCGGCGTCAAGAAGATTCTGGACGACACGGGCATGAAGTACTTCGAGCTCGAGATCCTCATGGACTGGTACTTCGACGGCGAGGCGCGCGCCAAGTCGGACGATTGCCGTCGCCGTTTCATCGAACTGGGTCGCGAACTGGGCATGCGCAATCTGAAAATCGGTGCGAGCCCCTTCGACAAGAATCCGGCCGACTTTCCCCGCATGACCGACGAATTCGGGAAGCTTTGCCAGGACGTGGCGGCGGTTGGCGCCACGGTTGCAATCGAGTTCATGCCTTTCTCTCCCATTCGAAACATCGCAGAAGCGCTGCAGGTTGCTCAAGGCGCCAACCAACCCAATGGTGGCCTGATGGTTGACCACTGGCACGTAGCACGCGGTGGCAGCCCCTATAGCGAAGTCGCCCAGATCCCCGCGCGCTTCATCAAGGGCGTAGAGATGGATGACGTCGGCGCACAGGTTAAGGGGTCGTTGTTCGACGACTCGACCTTTAACCGCCAGCTTTGTGGCGAAGGTGCAGGTGACTGCCCGGCCTTCGTCGACGCCCTTGAGCAAGCAGGCTGCACGCTGCCGTACTACGGCGTGGAACTCATCTCCGAGGTGCACCGGAAATTTCCGCTCGACGAGATGGCAAAGCGCGCTTACGACACCACCATCGCGCAGTTCTCGGCAAAAACCGCGACTTCTGCCTGAAGCTTTCGACCTTAACCGACAACGTATTTCTGGAGACTCACATGATTCGAATCGCCGTACTCGGTGCCGGCCGCATTGGTCGCATTCACGCTGGCAACGTCGCCGCGAGCCCGAACGCAAAACTGGTCGTGGTGGCAGACCCCGTTGAAAGTGCGGCTAAGTCGCTAGCTAGCCGTCTGGGCTGCGAGGCCTCGACGGACGCGGCAGCCGTCCTCGAGCGCAACGACATCGACGCAGTGGTCATCGGTACGCCGACGGATACGCACATCACGTTCATGCTCGAAGCCGTCAAGCGCGGCAAGGCTGTTCTGTGCGAGAAGCCCATCGATCTCGACATGGAGAAGTCGCTGGCCGCGGCAAACGAAGTCGAGCGACTGGGCGGTCGCGTCATGCTCGCGTTCAATCGACGTTTCGACCCGACATCGCAAGCCTTCCGCAAAGCGATCGACGCAGGCGACGTCGGCGAAGTGCGCCAGGTCATCATTTCGAGCCGTGACCCGGGCATGCCTCCGCGTGACTATGTCGAGCACTCGGGCGGCATCTTCCGCGACATGGTGATCCACGATCTGGACATGGCTCGCTGGTTGCTCGGCGAGGAGCCGGTCGAGGTAATGGCGATGGCCAGCCGTCTCGTCGACGAGTCGCTTGAGAAGCTGACGGACTTCGATACGGTGATGGTGCAGTTGCGGACAGCTTCGGGCAAGCAATGCCACATCAACTGCTGTCGCGAAGCCGTGTACGGCTATGACCAGCGCATGGAAGTGTCGGGTTCGAAGGGAATGCTTCTGCAAGAAAACCTGCGTCCTTCGACGATTCGACGCTGGTCCAAGGAAGCGACCGACGTCCGCGAGCCGCTGCTCAACTTCTTCCTCGAGCGCTACGAGGCTGCATACAAGGCCGAACTCGAAGCCTTCGTCGACGCACTGAACGCCAACTCGCCTTTGCCGACCTCCGTTCAGGACGGGCTGAAGGCGCTGCGTCTGGCGGACTGCGCGCTCGAGTCGGCTTTGTCGGGCAAGGCCGTCAAGGTGTAACTGGAAATCTGGAGGAGATAAGTCATGACGCGAAAGATCGGTCCCAACGAAACGCTCGGCGTAGCATGTCTTGGCATCACTCACCCCCATACGTCCGGGCGGGTCAAGGCAATCCAGCGTCGCACCGACGCAAAGATGCTCGGCGCGTGGGACAAAAGCCCGCTGCTCACACCGTTCGTCGACGCGCTCGGTCTCGAGGCGCGCTCGAAGGAAGACATCCTGGCGGACGAGAATGTTCATGTCGTGCTCGTCCACTCCAAGAGCGAGAAGATGGCCGATCTGACCATTGAAGCGCTCGAAGCGGGCAAGGCAGTGTTGTGCGAGAAACCTGCTGGCCGCAGTTCCGTCGACGCCAAGCGCATCGTCGAGGCTGTGGAGCGTACCGGCGGACTCGTGCAAGTCGGCTATTGCTGGCGCTTCGCACCATCGGTAGACGCCATGCAGGCGGCACTCAAGAGCGGACGCCTCGGCAAAGTGGTTCAGGTGCGCGCCCACGGCGGCTGCTCGCACGATGAGGCCGGAACGCCGCACATGACCCAGCCAGGTGATATTGGCGGCGCGGTATTCGTTATTGGATGCCATCTGGTGGACCGCATCCTTCTGCACTTCGGCTTGCCCCGCTCTGTCAACGCGCGTATCACCAAGTTCCCGAACTATCACGGTGACGAATCGCGTGAAGACGCAGCAGGCGCGGTGCTGAACTATGAAGACAAGATTGTCACTGTCGACTTCATGTCGTGGGACGTCCTGCCGTGGACCGAGAGCTGGGACATCACCGCCTACGGAACGGAAGGCATCATGTCTTCCCGCTCGCTGCCCGCGAGCTACAAGATTTACGACGCGGGCAAGGGCGACCATCCGGAGGGCTGGACCGAATGGCAAGAGACCAGTTTCCCGGAAATCTGGGCAACAAAAAAGACGGAGTATTCGCCCGATATCGCCGAAATCGGCAACCCGGTGTACTTCGATCGGGAATCGAACGCGTTCTTCGACGCTTTGCGCAACGGCACGCAGTCGGTTGTGCCGGCTACGCAGGCGTACAACATTAGCCGTGTCATCGAGGCCATGTTCGCTTCTTCCAAAGAAGCGGGTGCAGAGGTCTTGATCGGTTAAGCATTTGAATGGCTGACGCCTTCGGGCGTCGGACGAGGATTCTGTACTTCATAAACCGGCAACACAAATACGCATTCCTAAATAGGAGACGAAGTCATGAAAATTCTGAAAAATGTCGCGCTCATCCTGGCTGCTTCGGCAGCTTTCTCGGCAATGTCTGGCGCTGCTTTCGCCCAGGATAAGGGTGTTATTGGCATTTCACTGCCCGACAAGACTGAATCCCGCTGGATTACCGACGGCAAAAGCATGGTTGATGCACTGAAGGCGAAAGGCTACTCGGCCGACCTCCAGTACGCAAACTACGACGTTCCGACGCAGGTGAACCAGGTCGAGAACATGCTTGCGAAGGGTGTCAAAGCACTGGTCATCGCACCGATCGACGGAAAGACTTTTTCCGACGCTTTGGCGCTCGCCCAGAAGAAAGGCATCAAGGTCATCTCATACGACCGTCTGATTAGCCAGACCAAGGATGTCGACTACTACGCAACCTTCGACAACTATGGCGTCGGGGTTCTTCAAGGACAGAGCATCGTCAGCGCATGGCAGAAGGCCGGCAGCAAAACCCCGTTCAATATCGAAGTGTTCGGTGGTTCATCGGACGATAACAACGCCCATATGGTCTACGCGGGCGGCATGTCGGTCCTCAAACCGTACATCGACAGCGGCAAGTTCGTGGTTCGGAGCAAACAGGTTGCCTTCGATAAAGTCGCGACGCGCAACTGGGATGGCGCGACGGCTCAAGCTCGAATGGACAACCTGCTGAGCGCTTTCTACGGCAAGGACCACCTCGACGCGGTCTGGACGCCCAATGACGCAATTGCAGTTGGCGTTATCTCATCGCTTAAGGGCATCGGATACGGTTCGGCCCAGCAAACCATGCCCGTTGTCACGGGCCAGGACGCAGACATCCAGAACGTCAAGAACATTGTTCGGGGCGACCAGACCTCGACCGTGTTCAAGGACACTCGCAAGCTTGCTGGCGTGACCGCCGAGATGGTCGACAACGCGCTGAGCGGCAAGCAGGTGCCTGTCAACGACACGAAGAGCTACAACAACGGAACGAAGATCGTTCCGACTTATCTCGTGAAGCCAATCCTTGTCGACAAGGCCAATTACCAGTCGGAGTTGGTGACCAGCGGTTACTACACGCAGGCCCAAATCAAGTAAGGCATCTGAACGTCCGCGTGGCGGGGTGCCCACCAGCGCCTCGCTTCACGCAGACACGCTCGCGAGCGTGACCAATCAGAGGAATTTGACCATGGATACCATTCTGGAGATGCGCGGAATTCAGAAAAGCTTTGGCGCTGTCAAAGCCCTGAATAACGTCAATCTGAGGGTCCGTCAGGGCGAGATTCACGCCATTTGCGGAGAAAACGGCGCGGGAAAATCGACCCTGATGAAGATCCTCAGTGGGGTCTATCCGCACGGCTCTTATTCTGGCGACGTCCTTTACGACGGTCAGGAGCGGGCATTCGCCGATATTTCCGATAGCGAGGCAGTCGGAATCATCATCATTCACCAGGAGCTAGCCCTCGTACCTATGCTCTCGATTACCGAGAACATCTATCTGGGTAACGAGCAGTCGAAGCGCGGCGTCGTCGATTGGCAGGTGTCGCGTGCGAAGGCAAAGGCGTTGCTGGCGAAGGTCGGCCTCTCAGACTCGCCAGATTCACCGGTCGGCACGCTTGGGATTGGCAAGCAGCAACTCATCGAGATTGCAAAGGCATTGTCTAAAGAGGTTCGCCTGTTGATTCTCGACGAGCCCACCGCAAGCCTGAATGAAAAAGACAGCGACACACTGCTTAGTCTTCTGCTCGAACTCAAGTCGCGCGGTGTGACGTCAATCATCATTTCGCACAAGCTGAATGAGATTTCGCGCGTCGCGGATGGAATCACCGTTATCCGTGACGGCTCGACGGTCGACGCCCTCGACTGCAAAGCCGAGAGCGTGAGCGAAGACCGAATCATCAAGGCGATGGTCGGCCGCGAGATGTCTGACCGGTACCCACCACGTACGCCGAACATCGGCGAAGTCATTTTTGAAGTCAAGGATTGGCGTGTCCAGCATCCCACGCAGAGGGACCGTGCAGTCATCAAAGGGGTCAATCTGGAAGCGCGCAAGGGCGAAATCGTTGGTATCGCAGGACTGATGGGTTCTGGGCGTACGGAACTCGCCATGAGCGTCTTCGGTGGCACCTATGGTCAGGACATCACGGGCCAGGTGCTGATGCACGGAAAGCAGGTCGACGTTTCATCGGTACAGAAGGCCATCAAGGCGGGCATCGCCTACGTGACAGAAGACCGGAAAGGCAACGGTCTGCTCCTTGACGACAACATCAAGCGAAACATCACGCTGGCGAACCTGATCGGGGTCTCCAGATTTGGCGTCGTCGACGAGCACGAGGAGATAAAGGTTGCGACCGATTTTCTAAAGAAGCTCCGGATCCGCGCTCAAGGCGTTACCCACGTTGTTGGCAACCTGTCGGGTGGAAACCAGCAGAAGGTGGTGCTGAGCAAGTGGCTGTTCTCTGAACCCGAGGTACTGATTCTCGACGAGCCTACGCGAGGCATCGACGTGGGAGCGAAGTACGAGATTTACAACATCATCAATCAGGTGGTCGCGGCAGGTAAGTGTGTGGTCATGATTTCCTCGGAAATGCCTGAGCTGCTTGGCATGTGCGACCGCGTGTACGTCATGAACGAAGGCCGGTTTGTCGGCGAATTCACCGCAGAAGAAGTCTCGCAGGAAAAGATTATGCGGGCGATTATGCGAAATGGAGGCATCGAAAATGCGTAAGGCACTCTCTCCAGTGGTCGCCGAAGGCGCCGAGGTTAAGAAAAGCGAAGTTTTGGGTGTGGTGAAGCGTATTGGCAGCGAGTATGGACTGCTCATTTCGCTCGTCATCATCATGGTCTTCTTTCAGGTCTCGACGAGCGGCGTATTGATGCAACCGCTCAATCTGACCAATCTGGTGCTTCAGAACAGCTACATCGTCATCATGGCCCTTGGCATGCTGATGGTGATTGTTTCAGGCCACATCGACCTGTCCGTCGGTTCAACGGCCGGTTTGGTGGGCGCGTTGGCGGCAGTATTGATGGTGCAGTTCGAGGTCAACTATATCTGGGCAACCATCATCTGTATTGCGGCCGGCGCGCTGATCGGCGCTGTGCAAGGCTACTGGATTGCGTTCTGGCGGATGCCTTCGTTCATCGTGACGCTGGCCGGCATGCTGGTTTTCCGCGGCATGACAAACCTCGTTCTGCAAGGTCAGTCCATCGGCCCGTTCCCTGATGCATTCGGCGCCGTGAGTTCGGGTTTTATCCCGGACCTTTTTCACGGACAGGCACTTCACATCACTTCGATAGTCCTTGGCGCGTTTGTCGGCGCGCTTTTTTTCGCGATTGAGCTTCGGCATCGCGCCGGCGCGGCGAAACATGGCGTCGAGAGTGGCTCGTTCTCGATGTTCGTGGCGAAGAATCTCGTCCTGACGGCACTGATAGTGTTCTTCTGCTACCTGCTTGCATCCTATCGTGGCCTGCCTACCGTGCTCGTCATCATGGCTGTGCTGATTGGTGTGTACACGTTCATCATGAATCGCACCACGATCGGTCGACGTATCTACGCGGTTGGCGGCAATGCAAAGGCAGCGAGATTGTCGGGTGTCAGCGTTCCGGCAGTGAGCTTCCTGACCTTTGTGAACATGGGTGTCCTTGCTGCGCTGGCAGGTCTGATCTTCGCCGCACGTCTGAATAGTGGAACGCCGAAGGCTGGCACGGGATTCGAGCTCGACGTCATCGCAGCGTGTTTCATCGGCGGCGCTTCCGCCTCCGGTGGTGTCGGAAAGGTGGTCGGAGCGGTCGTCGGCGCCTTCATCATGGGCGTGATGAACAACGGCATGTCCATTATGGGCATCGGCGTGGATTATCAGCAGGTGATCAAAGGCATCGTTCTGCTCGCGGCCGTGTTCGTCGACGTGTACAACAAGAACAAAGCGTAACTACTTTCCTATGGCAGACCGGATTTAGAACTCAGCGGGGCTTGGTGCGTGGCGAGGCCCAACTGACATGCATACTTGAGTCATGAGATTGCATCTCGAACATTTGGCCTGGTAATAAGCAACACTAATGGAATCGAATATGGTCAAGCATATCGTGATGTGGAACGTTCGCGGTGAGACTCCCGAGCAAAAGAAGGAATCCGCTGTGCTCGTAAAGACTGCGTTCGAGAGTCTGAGCGGAAAGATTCCCGGACTTACCAGGCTGGAGGTCGGGCTGGATGTAAGCGCCGTGGATTATGCCTGCGACGTAGTCTTGTACACAGAGTTCGAAAGCCAGGAGTCGCTCGACGCGTATGCGTCGCACCCTGAGCATCTGCGAGTGAAGCAGATCGTGGGTGACGTTCGTATCGCTCGCCACCAGGTCGACTACATCTAAGCGAGCTGTACCGTTTGACCACACAGGGAGCTAATCTCATGTATGAGTTTACCTATACCACGCAGGCGTCGAGAGTCGTATTCGGTGCTGGAAGCATGAAGCTGATTCAACAGGAAGTGGAGACGTTGGGTGCTCGCCGGGCGCTGGTTCTTTGCACGCCCGAGCAAAAGGCTCAGGCTGAAGTGGTTTCGTCTCTTCTTGGACCTGCGAGCGCAGGCGTCTTCGACGGCGCCCAGATGCACGTACCTATCGAGAACGCTCGCCGCGCGCGCGAACACGCGAAGTCGGTCGACGCAGACTGTGCTGTGGCTATTGGTGGGGGTTCGACGATTGGACTCGGCAAGGCGATTGCGCTCGAATCTTCGTTGCCGATTATCGCGATACCTACGACGTATGCTGGCTCGGAGATGACTCCTATCTACGGGATAACTGAAAACGGGCTGAAGAAAACCGGTCGCGATGCCAAGGTCATTCCCAAGACCGTCCTGTACGACCCGGAGTTGACCATCGGGCTCCCGGTTCGCCTCTCGATTGTCAGCGGTCTCAACGCTATCGCTCATGCTGCCGAGGGACTGTACGCACAGGACGGAAATCCCGTCATGTCGCTGATGGCGGAGGAGGGTATTCGCTCACTCGCCAACGGCCTGCGTGGAGTGAAGAAGAACAGTAAGGACAAAGTGGCGCGTAGCGAGTGCCTGTATGGTGCGTGGCTATGCGGAATGGTGCTCGGCAATGTTGGCATGGCTCTTCATCACAAGCTGTGCCACACCTTGGGTGGAACATTTAACCTCCCTCATGCTGAGACTCACGCAATCGTTCTGCCTCACTCTCTCGCTTATAACAGTACCGTTGCGGATGAGGCGATGGGCCGAATCGCCAGGGCGTTGAACGTAGATTCGGCGCCAGACGGCCTTTACCAGCTGAACGAAGAACTTGGCGTTCCGCGAGGGCTTCGCGAGATTGGGTTGGGCGAAGCCGATCTCGATTACGCGTGCGAAGTGGCATTGTCGAATCCATACTGGAACCCGCGACCGATTGAGGAGGGGCCGCTTAGAGCACTGTTACAGCGTGCTTGGGAGGGCGTTCGTCCGTCCGTGTAGCCTTTGGAAATGGGCGCCCCAAAGGAGGTTCGCAGGAACGAGTCTTCGATCTGGCGGTAGCAAACTAGCCGGCAGCTTAGGACTGCGCGTCGCTGTCCTAAGCTGATCAAGCCGCTCCCGGAACCTCGAGTGCCTTCACCCCTTGCGGAACATAGGCGCTCCCCACGGCGCACCGATCGTGCCGCCGTCGACGACGATTTCCGCCGCAGTAATTCCCGAAGCATCGTCGGACGCGAGGAAAAGCACGGCCTTGGCAACTTCTTCAGGTGCAGCGAGGCGAGCCATCGGAACGCGCGGCGCCAACGCCTCTTCGGTCGCGTCGAGCGTTGCGCCGGCCCGTGCGCCGCGCGTCCAGATCGGTGTGCGTGTGCCGCCGGGAATCACGGTGTTGACACGAATGCCACGCTGCACGAGTTCCGACGCAAACACCTTTGCCATGCCGGTGACGCCCGCCTTCGTTGCGGAATAAGCGGCCGACCCGGGCGAGCCCAGCTCGCGCATCACGGAACCGTTCAATACGATCGAGCCTCCGGCGCTCATCAACGGCAGGGCCGATTGAACCGTGAGAAACACACCGGTGAGATTGGTGCGAAGAATCGCCTCAAATGCAGCAGCGGTCGTGCCGCCGAGCGGCGTCGGACCGGAGATTCCGGCGTTGGCGAAGACGATGTCGAGGGACCCGAATGCTGCCTGGATCTGCTTGAACGTCGACTCGATCGCGGTTTCATCATCGAGATCGGCCTGAATGCCAAGCGCGTTTTCGCCGAGCTCGGATACTGCCTGATCCAGTTTTGCGCGATCGCGGCCGGTAATCGCAACACGGGCGCCTTCGGCGATCAAAAGCTTCGCTGTAGTAAAGCCAATGCCGCTGTTGCCGCCAGTGACGAGCGCTGTCTTTCCGGTAAAACGCATTTCCTTCTCCTGTGTATTACGCCGCGAGATCACGTCCCAAGCCGCATCTGCTGGCGGCGCAAAAACCTCGAAAAAATCTCTGTTAAGCAGCGCAGGACAGCCGCTGCATCCAAGCTGGCATGAACGTTGTCAACATCTCATTCTGTATGTTGATTATCATGCAGAAATTCAGTATTATGCTCATCATGCAGTTTGTCAAGCGTGATGAGGCGGAAAAATGGGTTATTCGCAGGCACAAAAGGCTGAGAGTAGGCAGCGGGTTCTGGAGAACGCGTCACGACAGATTCGCGAACACGGCATCGAGGCGCTTGGCGTCGCCGACTGCATGCGCAGCGCGGGGCTGACGCACGGTGCGTTTTACGGCCATTTTTCGTCGCGTGATGCGTTGATCCTGGAGGCGCTCGAGCACGCGGTGAGTCAGAGCGAGAAGCGCATGGCTTCGCTCGCAAGCGGCTCGGCAAAGCGTGGGGAAACGCCCCTGCAGGCTATTGCCGAAGCTTTCCTCAATGAGCGTCACGTGAAGAATCCCGGCACTGGATGTGCGCTGTGCGCGCTTGCCGGGGAAGCGCGTCATGCAAATCCGGACGTCAGGGAACAGCTCACGGGTTACGTGCGCAAACTGGCGTCACGAATAGCGCAAGCGGCATCCAGTGATAGCAAAGACGCTGGCTTGGGTATCGTCGCGACCATCGTGGGGGCCATCACGCTTGCGCGCGCCGTTGACGACGACAAACTGGCGAAATCGATTCTCTCCGAATCGCTCGCGCTGGTCATGAGTCGCGACGCATCGCCGGTTGGCTGAGTGTTACTTGCGACGGGCGCAATGGCATTCGCCATAGCCCGGAGCGGTACCGGCGTTGTTAGGTGAGGATCGACGATTCACTCACCAAACATGGCTTTAATGTCGCGTCCCGTCTGCTCGGCTTCGGCAATTAGCCAGTCGAGAAATTGCCTGGTTGCAGGGGAGTCTGCCGCAGTTCGCTTCCAGCAAATGAAGTAGGGGAACGGCATGGGTAGGGCGACCTTGAACGGCGCGACGAGTTCGTGTCGCTTGATGCTATCAATGGCAAAAAAGCCCTGTCCCAACGAAATGCCTCTTCCCCGAATTGCCGCATCGATTGCCATGCCGGAAACGGAGTAAGTGAGTGGCGCCAAGCCATCGGGCAGAGGCACGCCAACCGCATGCAACCAGTGTCCCCACGTTGGGGGTGACATGTTTGCCCATCCCCACTCGACGTGAATCAGCGGGTATCGCAAGATATCCACCGGTTGCGAGATTGGTTTTTCCGCCTGCAGCAGCGAGGGTGCGAACACGGGTGCAACCCTGTCCGTAAAGACGACGTGATAGGGCGTTCCGTCCGTCGGGAGTGCCCCATACGTTAACCGGACGTCGGCACTTCGCGCGGCGATACTGGTTTCGTGGTCGACGACCTCGACATGGACCTGCACGTGAGGGCAGATGGTGTGCCACGTGTCCAATCTGGAGGCAAGCCAATGTGTCGCCACGGACGGAAATGTCATCAGGGTGAGCCGGCGGCCCGTCTGCGCCTTGAGCGCCGCCTGGGCGCTATGAAAGCACTCGAACCCCCGGGAGATGTGCGAGTGGTACAGCTCGCAGAGCGGGGTCGGTCGCAGGCCCGTGTTCTCCCGCTCGAAAAGCGCGACCCCGAGAAACTCTTCAAGGACGCGAATCTGCTGACTAATCGCACCGGGTGTCACGTGAAGCGCCTCGGCGGCGGCTACGACGCCTCCGTAACGAATGACGGCATCGAATATCTGCAAGGCTCGAAGAGGAGGAAGGCGGTTCATGTCGTTGACCTGGCAAATGCCATCGTGAAGCCAGTCTAGGGAAACGCTGATTAATGAAGCTCGGCGGTCATCGCGAACGTAGCCGAGGA
>NZ_JALOCP010000054.1:0-39188 GCF_030511745.1 Paraburkholderia sp. SECH4 | reverse complement strand
GTTTCCCGCCGCTTCATCTGCAAACCGAACGGGCAGTACATTAATCAGCGTTTCCTTAGGTAATGCAATCGAAAATATAGCTTGCGGAGGCTTGTTTTTTTATTTGTGGGCTAACAGACGGACTATTCAATTCGCATATTTAAACGCGGGCGCTCCGGAGCGCCCGCTGATTCGCCTGGAACGGTATTGCAGGAAAGCTCGAGGCAAAACGCTCGTCAAGGCGCGGCCGCGATCACCTGAGCAACCGCTGCCGTCAGCTTCTTGCCATACGGCACGTGCAGGAACTCGTTCGGTCCGTGTGCGTTCGATTTCGGCCCGAGCACGCCGCACACCATGAACTGCGACTTCGGGAAGCCCGACTTCAATACGTTCATCAACGGGATCGTGCCGCCCTGCCCCATGTAGGCAACGTCCGCGCCGTAGTGCGTGCGCGATGCGTCGTTAAGCGCGGTGGCGAGCCACGGTGCGAGATCGGGCGCGCTCCAGCCGCTCGCCGCGCCGGCGTCCGGTTTGAAGGTGACCTTGGCGTTGTATGGCGGATCGAATTCGAGCAGCGCCTTCAGTTCGGCGACGGCCTTTTCCGCTTCGATCAGCGGAGGCAGGCGCAGCGACAGCTTGAACGCCGTGCGCGGACGCAGCACGTTGCCGGCGTCGGCAAGCGCGGGCAAGCCGGCTGCGCCGGTCACCGACAGCGACGGACGCCACGTCGAGTTGAGCAAGGCTTCCTGCGGATCGGTGGTGGTGGGCAGCACCTGACGGCCGTCCTGGCCGCAGGCCCACGGCAGTTTCTTCCAGACGTCGTCGCCAAGAATCTGCGCCGTCGCTTCCGCTTCGCGCAAACGGTCCGCCGGGATCTGAACGTGGAAACCCTTGGGCAACAGGGTGCCGTTGGCGGAGTCTTCGAGACGGTCGAACAGTTGCCGCATGATGCGGAAGCTCGATGGCGCGATGCCGCCGTAACCGCCCGAGTGAATACCTTCGTCGAGCACCTGGACTTCGAGGTCGCCGGCGACCAGCCCGCGCAACGACGTAGTGAGCCACAGTTGATCGTAGTTGCCCGCACCCGAATCGAGACACACCACAAGCCCGACTTTGCCGAGACGTTCACGCAACGCGTCGACGTACGGCAGCAGATCGTAGCTACCCGATTCCTCGCAGGTTTCGATCAGGCCGACGCAGCGCGGACGCTCGATGCCTTGCGCGTCCAGCGCGGCCAGCGCCGTGATGCTCGCATAGATCGCGTAGCCGTCGTCGGCACCGCCGCGGCCGTACAGTTTGTCGTTTTCGAGCTTGGGCGTCCAGGGGCCGAGGTCGTTGCGCCAGCCGTCAAATTCAGGCTGCTTGTCGAGGTGGCCGTACAGCACGATGGTTTCTTCGCTGCCCGATCGGGTCGCGGCCGTTTCAAAGAAAATCACCGGCGTGCGGCCCGGCAAGCGGATCACTTCGAGCTTCAGGCCACGCACGGGTTGCTGTTCGGCCCATTGCGCCGCGTCGGTAATCACGCGCTCGAGATAGCCGTGCTTGACCCACTCGGGATCGAACGCCGGACTCTTGGCCGGCACGGCAATGTAGTCCGTGAGCGCAGGAACAATCTCGTCATTCCATTTACGGTCTACGAATTCGCGTAGCGTGTCCTGGTTGATGCGCTGGGTCTGCTGGGTCGTATCGTCGGAGATCATGGTGGCGGTCCGTGGCGGTTCTGTTCAGTCGAAACGTCCATGATAGTCCTGATGCGCGATGCGCTGAACCCCCTCACCGCGCATGCATGTTTCAGCGCGACGCAGCGCAAAGAAAACAATCGCGCGACAATCGGGGGATACATCACGTCCTGAGGAGCCAGGCTATGGGTGGCAACATCGTGGTACAGGCCATCGCCGCGGTGCTCGCGCTGGCGCTGTATTTTCTGCCGAGCATTCTCGCGGACCGGCGCAAGCGTCATGACGTGCTGACGCTGGCGCTCTTCAACGCGTGCCTCGGTTGGACCGGCTTTGGCTGGCTGCTCGCACTCTACTGGTCGCTACAGCCCAACCCGCCGAAGAACGTGGCCGGCGAAGTTGTAGAGACGCGCAAGATCGTGCGGATGCGCGCATTCTCATCGGCGCTTCTGGTGCGCGTGCAAAGGCGGGCCGCGTCGCGTGAGCACCCGGAAAACAAGCAACCTTGATTCGACAACAATGGTGCGCAGCAACCGCGGGCAGGCAGCTAGCGGTGCGTTTGCTGCCGCGCGTCATAGCGCTCACGCGCAGCGTCGAGTTCGGCCGCGTTTTCCTCGGCCCAATGATCGAGCGTCACCAGCGCGTCACTGAGCGTTCGCCCCAGTTCGCTGAGCCGGTATTCCACGTGCGCCACCGCGCCCGGCTGCTCCTCGCGGATCACCAGACCGTTCCGCTCGAGTTCCTTGAGCGTCTGCGTCAGCACCTTTTGGGAAATGCCGCCGATCTTGCGCAGCAAGGCGTTATTGCGCATCGCGCCGGGCAGCAGCGCCGGCATGATGAGCAGCGTCCACTTTCCTGCGATCAGTTCGAGCGCGAGGCGCGACGAACAGGCGGCGTCGAAAACGTCACCGCGATAGGGCTGTTCGGTCGAGGCGAGGGACGCGTTGGCGGACTCGGGAAATGCCATGGTTACCAGTGGGTAAGTAATGGTGAGCGCATCACTATAGCCCTAAGCTGGCCGCTCATTAACCACTCACCGATAGGGCTCACGATGGCATGGCTCATTCTGCTCGCCGCAAGCGCGGTCGAAATCCTGATGGCGTTGGCGTTGAAATATGCAAATGGATGGACACGCTTGTGGCCGAGCATCGGCGGCGTTGCGGCCGCGCTCGGCAGCGTGTTTTTACTGACGCTGGCGATGAAGCATTTGCCGGCAGGTACGGCTTACGTGGTATGGACAGGGATCGGATCGCTTGGCATCACGGTGCTCGGCGTGATGCTGTTCAACGACCCGGTTTCGGCGCCCCGCGTGATCTGCATGACCTTGATCGTGCTGTCAGTGGCGGGGTTGAAACTGATCGACGGATAAACCGGCTCGCGGGGCTAGTACGTGCGGCGGGCCGCTTCTCTCAGGCCGCCCGGCCCATTCTGCCCCACATCACCGAACCGGCGGGAATCGAGCGCGGCTCGGCCCGCACGCTCTCGTGCGCGAACATTTCGCGGCGCAGTTCGCCATGTTCGTCGAACCACTCGCAAATCAGCCAGTCGCCAGGATTGAGCGCCACCGGTCCCGCATACGTCACCGTCATGCGCGGACCGCCTTCCTTCAGCGTGACAACATCGCCGACATTGAAGCGTGCGGCTGCCGGTGTTTCGAATACGTCAATGGTAGCGGTCAGCATATTCAATCCCCTACGGAACCCGTTGAGCGGAATAAAGTCATCGCACCGTGCTTTGCAACATAGAACCCTGCCGAATGAAAACTCTAAAAGTTGGCCAAGATTAACAATCGAAATTAACCACGGCAAGCGCTTTTTATTGATACCGTTTTCATTGGCACTGGAATAGGCTTTCCACCCCGGCTATCGATGGGTAAAGCCGGGGAAAACCCTTTATAACGACGCCAGGCCACCACCCGTGCGGCATTGCACGATCGCAAAACTTACGGCGGCAAACCCGGTCCGCAAGTAGAAAATGCGCACTGGATTTGTCATATCTACACTGCCACCGACAAACCCGATTCGGGTTTATTCTGATCACTCACACGCGGAATTACCTATGAACGGGAAACTCATCGGTAAATGCAGCCACTCCAAAACCAGTTCTGTTTAAAGTGCATAATAGTTTTTAGCGACCACCGTTGAAAACGATTTCCCGTCCGCTATTTTCAAACCGGCTGGGCAGCCCGGCGCAGTGCGAGTTGTTGATGCCGCACGAGCAGCACGCTCAAACCGATACACACAAACATCAGACACGCGTTGATCGCGAGGCTGTACTGGAACGCGTGCGCATAGGCAGCCGGTGTCTCGCGGCCGCCGATCACACCGAAAAACGCACCGCTGATGGCCGCCGTGCCGAACGCCGAGCCGATCTGCAAAGTCGACGACACCACGCCCGAGGCAAGCCCGGCCTTCTCCGGCACGACTTCCAGCAGCACGATGCGCATGATCGACGGCAGGAGCAGACCGTGACCGACGCCCGCGCACACCAGTCCGCAGTAGAACAACAGATCAGGCGTAGCGGCATGGGTCGCGGACCAGCCGGTGACCGTGAAGCCGACGGTCATCATCGAGAAGCCGAGCGCCAGCACGTGACCGCCGATGCGCTTGACCACCGCCGGCGACGTCAGCGGCCCGACCACGAAGCCGATCGCGAACGGCATGATGGCCATACCCGAAGCGAGCGGCGTCCAGTGCAAACCGGTTTGCAGGAAGATCCCATAGGTCAGGAAAAACGCGCTGTTGCAATAGAACAGGAACGCGAGCACGAGGCCCAGTGCGAAGGCCGGGTTGCGGAACAATTGCAGATCCACCAGAGGATGGCCGCCGCCGCGCTCGACGCGCCGCTCGGTCGCCACGAATAGCGCGAATACGGGGACTGCCAGCGCGAACATCACGAAGGTCCACGTCGGCCAGCCGGCTTCACGGCCGTGCGTCATCGGATAGATGACCAGCAGCAGCACCATCGAGAGCAGCGCGACGCCCTTCAGGTCGATGCCGGTGTTCGTGGCCGGCTGATTTTCCGGCACGAACTTCCATGTGCCGATGAAGGCCACGATGCCGATCGGAATGTTGATCAGAAAGATGATGCGCCAGTCGAGCCCGAACGGGTGATAGGTGATCAGCGCGCCGCCGCCTAGTTGCCCGACGATCGACGAAAGCCCGAACACGAAACCATAGAGGCTCATGACCTTGGTCTGCCGATGCAGCGGCACGACCGCACGGATGGTCGCGAGCACTTGCGGCGCCATGACCGCGGCGGCGATGCCCTGCACGATCCGCGAGATCACCAGCATGTGGCCACTGGTGGCGAAGCCGCACAGCGCGGAGGCGACCACGAAGGCCGCCATGCCCGTCATGAACATGCGGCGCCGGCCAAACAGATCACCGAGACGCCCGCCCGTGATCAGCAGCACGGCATAAGCGGATGCGTAGGCGGACACCACGAGTTGCAATTGCGCGTCGGTGGCGTTGAGGCCGGTGTGAATCGACGGCAGCGCGAGGTTGACGATGAAATAGTCGAGCGGTGCGAGGAAGGCGCCGACGAACAGCACAGCGAGCGCGAGCCCCTGGCGCTCGAAGCCGGAGGCAGCCTTCCCGGCGCTGGTGGCCGTCGTACCGGTGGCAACTCCGCTGGCGGCCACCGCACCCACGCCTGGGCAAACGGCGGCGGCGGCTCCGCCTACCGGTCCAGCAAATGCCGCCGGAGCGGACTTGATCGGGTCTCTATTCATGACCGTTCGTTCAAAAATTAGGTAAAAAAATTAGACGAGCGCGCGCATGGCGACGTCCACGATTCCGATCAGCGCATCTTCCTTGTGGGCGACTCGCCCCAATACGCGCAGTCCTTGCATCACGCACAGGAGGAAATCGCCGACGGCTTTTTCGTCGAGCGTGGAATTGAACGCGCCGCTCGCCTGGCCGCGAATCACCGAGGCCGCCAGCAACGTCGCCATGCGGCGTTGAATCGCCGCGACGCGGGTGCGCAGCTCCTCGTCCCCGGGTTGCATCTCCAGCGTGGTGTTGGTGATGAAGCAGCTGCGCTCGCCGGTCAGCGCGCACGCGACCCGGGCGTAGTGCAGCAAAGCGTTGCGCAGTGCCTCTTCTACCGGCACCGGTGCGTTCAACCGTTCAGCCAACCGGGCGACCGAACCTTCCGCGTAGTGATCGAGCGCGGCGAGCATGATGCCGTGCTTGTCGCCAAATACCCCGTACAGACTGCCCCGCAACAGACCGGTAGCCTTGCAGAGGTCGTCGATCGAGGTGGCGTGGTAGCCGTGATTCCAGAAAACCTGGCTCGCGCTCGTTAAGACGGTGTCCGTGTCGAACTCGCGCGGCCGCCCGCGAGGGCAGGCCTCACCCTCTTTTTTCGCGAATTGTTTCGAATTGCCAGATTGCTTCATCCGACGGATATTATGACCAACCGTTCAAGAAAGCAAGGCGAGATTCGAAACGGGCACGACCGTCTATTTGCCCCACTTCTGCGCAGCGCTCGTGAAGAGCTGGTTGATCTCGTTGCCGCTGGCGGCCTCTTTCGTGTAGTTGAAGGTGCCGTGATCGCGCATTTCGTGCGCGGCGCGGAGAAACGCGCCCAACGCCGCGCGCGCCAACGAGCCACCCACACTGACACGCCGCACACCCAGCGCCTGCAGGTCCTCGAAACTGAGCAGGACGCCCTGCAAGCCCATTAGCACATTGACCGGCCGGTCGAGCGAGCTGACCACGGTGGCGATCTCTTCGCGCGTCTTCAGGCCGGGCGCGTAGAGCACGTCGGCCCCGGCCTCCTGATAAGCCTGCAGACGCCGGATCGTATCGTCGAGATCGGGTCGGTCCACCAGGTAGTTCTCGGCTCGCGCCGTCAGCGTGAAGGGAAACGGCAGAGCACGCGCCGCGACGACTGCCGCGCGCACGCGCTCCACGGCAGCCTCGAACGGGTAGATCGGTTCGTCCGCACGACCGGTTGCATCCTCGATCGAACCGCCGACCACACCCGCAGCCGCAGCCTGCATGATCGTCTCGGCGCAGTCTTCCGGGGCGTCGCCGAAACCGTTTTCCAGATCGGCGCTGACCGGCAAATCGGTCGCACCCGCGATTTCGGCAAGATGCACCATCATCTGCGCGCGGCCGATGGCGTTATCCGGCAGGCCACGCGAAAAAGCATAGCCTGCGCTGCTGGTGGCGAGCGCCTTGAAGCCGGTCAGCGCGAGCAGCCGCGCGGTACCGATGTCCCAGGGGTTCGGGATGATGAAGGCCTCGCCCGCTGCGTGATATGACTGGAATTGCCGTGCTTTTTCGGTTTGCGTTGTCATCGACGGTCCCATTGAAGACGGCGACCGGCGTTTGCGCCCACGCGCTGCCGGATCGTCGTTGTGCGTTCGTTAAATGGCAAATAAGCAGCAAATGAAGGAAATGAACGGAGAGTGGCAGCCGGCGGTCCGGCTACCCCCGCCAGCCAGCCCTTCATCTGTCCGCAATAGATGAACCGCGCGCTCAGGTTTCGAGCTTCGCGTCTATCGTAATGGTGGCGTTCAGTACCTTGGAAACCGGGCAGCCCGCCTTGGCGTCCGCGGTCGCCTTCTCGAACGCCGCTTTGTCGCCACCGGGAATTTTCACGGCCACATCCAGATGCACCGCGGTAATCGAAAAGCCGCCGCCGTCCTTGTCGAGCGTGACGGTTGCCGTGGTGCCGATACGTTCAGGCTTGATGCCCGCCTTGCTCAGTTCGGCCGATAGCGCCATCGAGAAACAACCCGCGTGCGCAGCCGCAATCAGCTCTTCCGGATTCGTGCCGATGCCGTCCGCGAAGCGCGTGGCAAACGAGTATTGGGTGTCCTTGAGGACGCCGCTGTCGGTGGAAATCGAGCCCTTGCCGTCTTGCAGGCCGCCTTGCCAGACTGCTGATGCCTTGCGCTTCATCGCTCTCTCCTGTTTGCCCTGCTTCGCGCCGCTCCTCAACCCTACGTGATGCCGCCCACAACGGTCCAGCCCGGGTATTCGTAGTATCGGCATCGGTCGCGAGTGCCCCAAGGGGTATGCCTTCGGGGCGTGCCGCGCGGCGCAAGAGGTGCGGGCGTGGACCGAACTTCATCATAGGCGCTTCCGTGTGCCAGTGTCGTGACGACGCCGGGATACGGTTCGCCGATGGGCGCCGCAGTCCGTGCAGCAGACTCAGGGCGCAGCCGCTACTCGGCGAACGGCAAGCTCTCCTGCCCCACTGCGCGCATGTCGAACACGTTCAGTGTCATCGCCACCAGGGCGTAGTAGCCGAGCAAGCCCACCAGGTTGATCACCACCTGGTGGCCGAAGCGCCCGACCGCCTTTCTATAGGTGACATCCGACACCCGTTTGGTGTCGTACAGTTCGCTCGCGAAGTCATGGATCAATGCGTCATCGGCATCCGCGAAGGAAGGCTGGTGACCCTGGCGGATTGCCTCGGCATCCGCTTCAGCTACCCCGGCATCGAGAGCGATCGGATAGTGGATATACCACTCGGCCTGCGCCTGCCAGCGCGCCGCGGTCACCAGAATCGCCAGCTCCGACAGGCGCAGCGGCAAGCCGGTGCGATAGCGGCAGAACGCGCCGAGTCGCTGCGCCTGCTGCGCCAGCTCCGGACTATGAATCCAGCCCAGAAACGGCCCGTTCAGATTGCCGCGTGGACCGGACAGAATCTCGTCGAGTACGGCCTTTTGCTCGGCTGTGGCTTCAGATAGTTCGAAGTGAGGCAAACGCTCGGTCATCGCGGATCTCGCTGAAAGGGAAAGGGTGTCAGATGGCGGTCAACGCGCCTTCGATCGCATCGCTCAACCGGCCGACGATCCCGTCGATGTCGCGCGCCGTGCAGATGAACGGCGGCGCCAGCAGCACATGATCGCCGATCTTGCCGTCGACCGTGCCGCCCATCGGATACACCATCAAACCACGCACGAACGCTTCGCGCCGGATCGCCGCGTGCAGTTTCAGCTGCGCGTCGATCGGTTGATAGCCGGCGCCGAGCCCCTTGGCGATCGTGAGGATGTCCGGCGCGACGCCGTCTTCTTCACACGCATACACGTAGCCGGTGCGGCCCATGCCCGACATGATCTCGTCGAGGATCAGCAGCACGCCGTAGCGATCGCACACCGCGCGGATCTTGCGGAAGTATTCCCGCACCGGCGGCACGGCGCCGGCCGTTGCGCCCACCACCGTTTCCGCAACGAATGCGGCCACCGTGTCGGCACCGAGTTCGAGAATCTTCTGGTTCGAGTTCATCCGCGAGACGCTGCGCGAACTGCTCTTCGGTTTCGTCGATGCGCTGCTCGCGATACGCGTAACACGGACTCACGTGATGCGCTTCGATCAGAATCGGCAGAAACGGCTCGCGCCGCCACGCATTGCCGCCGATCGCCAGCGCGCCCAGCGTGTCGCCGTGATAGCTCTGGCGACGCGCGATGAAATGACGGCGCTGCAACTCGCCCTTCTCCACAAAATACTGCCGCGCCAGTTTCAGCGCCGCCTCCATCGCTTCCGAACCGCCCGACACGAAGTACACGTGTTCGAGCCCTTGCGGTGCGCTCGCCACCAGGCAGTCGGCGAGTTCCTCGGCGACCTGGGTGGTGAAGAACGACGTGTGCGCATACGGCAATTGCTGCGCTTGCCGCTTGATCGCGTCGATCACACGCTGGTTGCTGTGGCCGAGGCACGAGACGGCTGCGCCGCCCGAGGCATCGATATAGCGCTTGCCGGTGGAATCGATGATCTCGATGCCGTCGCCGGCGATAGCCACCGGCAGTGACTGCTTCGGCGAACGATGGAATACGGTGGACAGGGTCTTCCCTTTCCTTTCCTTTCTATTGGCGACGGCTGCTCAGACGCGGGGCTGCCGGTCACGGGAAGAATCGGTGATGATTTGCGCCTCGGCTTCGCAGCCGGGATGGATCAGATGGTTCGCATGGCCGCCGATAGTCGACACCGTTTGCACGGAACATCGCTGCGCACTTGCTTGGACGCTCGTCTCCCGCACAACCGAGTGTGTGATGAAAGCTGCTCGCAGTCGGTGTGTCGCGCAGGATGTGCCGCGCCTCGTCGAGCGAAGCCGCATCGCGCAGTTGCTGCACGAACGGATCGCCACGGCTCGTGCCCACTCAACAATCGGTACGCATTTATACTTCCTAACAACATTTGTTGTAAAGCGATTCGATGGTGAAGCAAACGGAGCGTCTGCGCTCCGTGACACGCTGCTGCCTGGTTCAGAGGAAAAACTTCAAGGTACGTACGCGCCCTTTTCATGCAGCGACTGCTCGGCGATACCGAGTTGCTCGACGGCACCCGCCCCTTCCAGCGCAAGCAGATGCGCGACCAGCGATTCGGCAATCGCCGTGGCCGCCACCAGCGATGGAAAGAACGACGGGCTTTCGTGCGAAAAAATCAGCACCTTGTCGGCATTCAACGCGATCGGCGAAACCGCGCTATCCGTGATTGCAATCAGCTTGCTGCCCTTTTCTAGCGCGGCTTCGGCCACGCGTGCCGCTTCGACTGAATAGGGCGCGAAGCTGATGACGATGGTGGCGCTGTCACGCGCGACCGTTCGCAGTTGCATCTCGAGCGTGCCAGCTTCGCCGTTGAGCAGCGACACCGAAGAACGAAACAGCCGGTAGCCGTAGACAAGGCCAAACGCCACCGCATAACAGGAGCGAAAGCCTGCTACATGCACATGCGGCGCGCGCCGCAACAGTCGTGCCGCTTCCACTATCACGCGGCCATTATGCGCGGCGGTGACCTCAAGGTTGTGTTGTTGCGCGACCAGCAGGTCACTGGCCAGCGCATCTTTCGATTTGACGAGCGAACGGGCGCGGCTCGTGAGCGGCTCGGGCCGCGTGCGCACGCGCGCGACGAACAGGTTGCGCAACTCGTTCCAGCCGGGAAAACCCAGTTGCTGCGACAGACGCACCAGCGAAGCCGGCTGCACCTGCGCGCGCTCGGCCACTTTGCGCATCGACGAGACCGCGACTTCATCGGGATGATCGAGCAGGAACCCTGCTCCCATCTGGAACTGCGGACTCAGTTCGGAGAAGCGCGCCCGGATCAGGGCGGCGAGCTGGTCAAAACTGTCTGGCATGCGATATACCGGGCGAACGGTCGATAAGAATGACAACAAATGTTACCACCCGGTGCATCGCATCCAACAGAACTTCCAGTTCGTGGTGGCTCGCAAACAATACCTGTCCTATCGCAATCAAATCTGTCCTGGCTAGCTTTTCGCGAAACAAACTGGCCCGACTGGGAGGGCTTCTCGTCCCATTCTCGCTAACGGGCTGATTTGATCGCGCAATGGCCACGCAAGCGCAACAACAAACATCCGAGCGGATGGCGTCTTCTAGGGCGTTGCAATAGTTACAATGGCAATTGGATTCAAGAGAGTCGTATCTGCGCCAAATCTGACCGTTGCAAAATCAAAGGCTTAGCTCTCAGCATCGCAAACAAAGCTGGTCTGAAGAAAACCAGTTGCGAACAACATCTGGCCTAGCGACCTTACTCAATCAGTCGTACAGACGTGCCTCCTTCTCGGCCCTTGACTGCTGGGAGTCGTCAACAGAAGCGACCGCTTCGATGGCACGAATGTAGTCGGCCGGAAGACCTGCCTCCCGTGCACCGATGAGCACATGCCGCCTGTACCAGTGATACGGTGTGAGGCCGAAACGTTTTTTCGTGGCGAAGTATGTGAGCGCGTCTAAGCCGCAAACGTTGGTTTCAACATGTACTGTTTCAGGTTCATAACCGGCGCCGGCCCCTTCGAACCTGTCGAGCACGACACGGTCCCGAAAGGCCACCCCGAAAATGACACCGTACACTCTGTCGCCAGCAACCCCAGTGCTCTCGCAATCGCATTTGCCCGACCCGTCGTTACTAATCTTGTCGAACGCGAGTCGGCATCCGCTTACGAATCCTGACGCGACGACCCTCGCGGACGGCACCCGTGCGACCAATCGGCGTGCCGACATGTTTGAGCCATATGCGAAATACGCGAATTCGTCGGTTGTGAACATGCTCGCCCCCTCAATAGAATGGCCGATGTCACACCAATTCTGAGTGCAATTTCGCTAGTCGGCTTAGACGGTCGCCGTCGCTGCAAATAGTTCCGCGTAGAGGGTAAGTGAGACGACCAGCGCTTGATTGATTCCATCGTGAAGTTTTATCAATGTTCAACCGGAAATCCATAGATACTCGAGGACACCAACGCATAATGCATCGCCTCGTGGGGTGCCAGAATCCCTCAATGTGCCTTACGATGACCAATCGAATTGAAGATCGGCACGCTCTCTAGTTAAATCAATCAAGGTCGCGTTCACTTCGTCAGTTTTCTGAACCCACTGCTCTGCTGCAGCCTGGTCCCGCCCGAAACCAATATGCCGGCTAACAAGACGCTGCCGTCGCAGGTCTGGGTCGACGTTGACATACCAAACTTCGTCGAGCAACGGTCGCGCAGCTTTCCAATGGCCATGCTCGAGAAGGAGGTAATTCCCTTCAGTGATTACAAGCGGCATATCAGGCGCCACAGGAATTGCGCCGGCGATGGGTTCTTCAAGTTCCCGGCGAAATGTGGGAGCGTAGATTGTTTCGTCGTGACGCTGCTCACGCAGGCGCCTCAGAAGTGCAACGTACCCCGCACTGTCGAACGTATCTTCCGCACCTTTGCGGGATGCGCGACCGAGCCGTGCGAGTTCGACATTCGCAAGATGAAACCCGTCCATCGGCACGACCACTGCCTTTCCGGGAAAAGCATCAAGGATTGCTTGCGCCAGTGTTGATTTGCCTGCACCCGGTGCACCAACCAAACCGAGGATCTGGCGCCGCCCGTCAGAAATTAACTGGTGGAGGCGACCGAGGTAGCGGTCTTCAATCGTCGACATAATCCAGGGTATTCCAAAAAAGTGGCGGTCGGCGAGCACTATTCTTATCCTCGCCGAGGCCCGATTGCCGAACCGCTCGCATCAACGTTTCTCAACGTTTTGTGCTGTCGCGACACTTACTTCACCCGGTGGGCGTCTAGTGGTGCGATTTTGCTCGCGCGGCGGCGTTGATGCCACCCGCGATGAACTCCCGCGCATGTTTCGCCAGGTCCATACCGTCGTCCCACAAGTTGCGCCAGATTGCCAACGCATTGGACAACTGCTCGTTGACGACCGTCGACGAGAAGCTCTCAAAAGTCACGACTCCCTTGTAGTCAATCATGGCGAGTGCATGGAAGAACTGAGAGAAGTCGATAGTCCCCGACCCGAGGTACCCGCGATTGCTTTCCCCGATATGAACATAGCCAAGACGCTTGCCACATTGCAGAACCGGCTGCATGAAATCGGATTCCTCAATGTTCATGTGATACGTATCGAGATGAACGACAACATTGGGCGCATCGACTTCGTCAATCATGGTGAGCGCCTGCGATGCAGTGTTCAGTAAATTGCTCTCGTAGCGATTTACCACTTCAAGCCCAAGCGTCACGTTCTTCTTCTGCGCAAAATCAGCAATGCGCTTGAGCGAATCAATCGCGTTGCGGCGGCCTTGTCTGGTAACCGGTGCGTTGTATTTTCCCATCGCGCCGTAAAGAATCCCGCCGAAGTAGTCTCCACCCAGCTCTGCCGTGACGCTGATACCTTCCTCCAGCATCGAAACCCCGCGTGCGACCGTAGCAGAATCCTCGCTGGACACGTCCGCATCAAAGGTGAGACCGCGCGAGCAACCGATATCCAGCTCATGCTCTTGCAGCAAATCCCGCGTGAGCGCCAGGTCCATGACCTTCGGACCATGCAAGGACAGTTCAGCCAGGTCGAACCCAGCGGCTTTGGTCTGGCTCAAAACCTTGCGAGTCGATTCGGGGGTGAGGTCGCCAGCCCATACCAGTGCGTGTACGCCAAGTTTATTCATTGTGTCACTCCTTCAGATGCGGTCACGCGCCTGCGGACCAAAGTTTTCGAAATGCTGTTCGCCCATGCCCAACGGAAGAGCATCACTGCAAGCAAGAAGACACCCCACAACGCAGTCGCCAGGTGTTGGTTCGCACCGAGCAAATTGAGGCCTGAAGCGATAACCTGCAGAATTACCAGTGCAATCACGACCGGAACCACGCGGCCAAAGCCGCCGAATGGGTCGACGCGGCCCAGGAAGCACGCAAGCACGGAGATGAGCAGAAAGGCCTCTCCATGGCCAACGCGAACCGAGTTGAACTGGGCCGCCATCACCACACCGGCGACGCCGCACATCAGCCCCGACAGCATGTAGATTCGGGTGACGGCGCGTGTCGTCGCGATGCCGGAATATCGCGTTGCTTCCAGATTTGAACCAATCATGCGTGTGGCGAAACCTAGCCGCGACCGTGTCATGACAACGTGCCAAAGTAATGCGCAGCCGAGAAAAATCAGGAGGGGAATCGGTACGCCGAGGAAGACGCCGTTGCCCATTTCGCGCACAAACGGCGGAAACCCGGAGATGTCGCCCCCACGTGTGAGGAACTCCCCTAATCCGCGCAAGAAAATCATCATCGATAAAGACACGAGGATTGGGCTTGCTCCGGTGCGCGCAATGACGGCACCCATCACCCAACCGGCTGCGGAGCCGGTGGCCAATGCGGCAGCAATGCCGAGGATGATGGCTGCGGCGCCGGCGTCCGCTCCGCCGTACGTATGAAGCACCCACGCCATCGCCAACCCCGATATGTTCGCCGTGAAAGTCACCGCGAGATTGAAGCCACCGGAAATCAAGGGCATCAGCATGGCCAGCGTAAAGAACCCGAGTTCCGGCAACTGGAACGCTACCGACACGAATGTGCTCGCTGAGAAAAAACGGTCAGATGCGAAACTCAGGACTGAGATGACCAAGAGCAGAAATCCAAGCAAGCCGGCGACGTCTGCCGGTACGAGCGGCGCGGCCGCGCGTTGAGATGAGGACATTTTCATGACGAGGCCTTTACGCTTTGTGACGTGAATCGCGTTCCGACGAGCTTGGCGAAACCTCCGCTCGACAACGTAATGGCGATAAGAATGATGGCGCCGATAATCATCTTGAACGCATACGGCGAGATACCGAGCAAGTTCAGGCCGTTGGCGGTGATAGCGGTCAGGAGGATGCCAAGAATGGCGCCGAGGATTGTGCCGCGCCCACCGCCTAACCTTGCACCACCGAGCACCACAGCAGCGAGCACATCCAGTTCACGGCCATAAAACGCGTTCGGAACGACTTCCTGCACGTAGTGGGCTTGCATGAGTCCGGCAATCCCCGCCATCATGCCGAGCCAGCCAAAAGCGATGTAATGCATCGCACCTATGTTGACCCCCACGCGTCGCGCCGCCTCGGGGTTGTCGCCCATGGCGTAGAGCTGTCGACCGGTTGTCGTGCGCCGCAGCAGAAACCACGTTGCTATGACCATGACGACCATCACGGCCACAGGCAGTGCGAGATTCGCATTACCACTCGCGGTGTTGAAACTGATAATAGAGACTCTATTAGTCCACCAGTCCGGCAGGTCGTAGATGGACACCCCGCCCGTGAGAAACATCAATCCACCGAAAAACACGTTGAACGTGGCAATCGTCACGACAATCGAGACGATGCGAAATCTGTAGATAATCGTGGCGTTGATGGAGCCAAGCACGACGCCGAAGCAGGCAGAGACAATGAAACCTAGCGCCCAGTTACCACCACCGAGTCGCAACACTGTCAACGCAGTGAGGTACTGAACCACCGATGCGCCGACGGCGAATGAGATATCAATGCCACCGGCAATCAGCACGACCAGTAGCCCGACTGCGAAAATGATGTTGACGGAACTCTGATTAAGCAGGTCGAACAGGTTTGGAAGAGTAAGGAATGTCGAGGTTGAAAGACTGAGGCCAATCACCATGACGGCGATAACGAGAATCAGTAGAGCCTCAATCGAACCGATTCCGAGTTTGCGAAAATCAGGCATGGACGTCTCGCTCGATTTGTTCCATCGTTGTCGTTCCCGGCACGTACTCTTTAACGATGCGGCCGTCGCGCATATGCAGAATTCGGTCGGAGTTGAAGTAGACCTCCGGAATTTCGTCCGATATCAGCAAGATGGCCATACCCTCAGCAGCGAGCTTGTGGATGATGGCAAAGATGCCAGCACGGGCGCCGACGTCGAAGCCGACGGTGGGCGAATCCAGAATCAGAAGCTTCGGATTTGTTGCCAACCACTTGGCGAGCACGATGCGCTGCTGATTCCCGCCGGACAGTGTTGAGACCGGGTCGTCGGGTTTCCCGATTTTCACGGCCAGTTGCCGAATCCAGTCTTGAATCAACGCGTTTCGTTTTTTGGAAGCGATGAGATGTGTGCCGTCCAGAAGCTTGTCCAACACCGCCGCGACTGTGTTGTCTCCGATTGATTGCGGCTGTACAAGGCCGAGTTGAAGTCGGTCTTCAGACACATAAGCTATCCCGGCCTGGATAGCGTCACGATTTGTTCGCAGCGAAATCTCTTTTCCGTCGAGCTGGATGGAACCCGTACCGGGGCGGGTCATTCTGAAAAGCGACAATGCGACTTCTGTTCTTCCTGCGCCAAGGCGTCCCGTGACGCCAAGAATCTCGCCTCGTCGCACTTTGAACGACACGTCATGGTATTGACGGGCTCGTGACAACCCCTGTACCTCCAGCACAACCGGCGCTTTCGTCAGGTCTGTCGTGCGTACTTCATAGTCGAAAGTGCGGCCCGTCATCAATTCCGTGAGGCGGGTTTGCGTCATCCCTTCGGTGGGAAAGGTGCCGACGTACTGTCCATCGCGGAAAACGGTCACGCGAGTGCAGACGTCTAGCACTTCAGCGAGCCGATGGCTGACGAACACCACGGCAATTCCGTCCGCAGAAAGTCGCCGGACAATTTTCAGCAGAGCTTCAGTCTCAGCATGACTGAGCGAGGCAGTCGGCTCGTCCATGAAGACAAGACGTGCGTCGCGAACAAGCGCTCTGGCGATTGCCACGACCTGGCGCTGGGCGATTGATAGCGAGCGGACAGAACGCTTGAGGTCGATGGAGACTCCGAGCCGCTCGAGAATCCGGCGTGCCGCCTCCTTCATCTTCCCGTATCTGACGATACGCGGACGAGAGCCCAGGTTCTGCTCGAAAGCAATGTTTTCCGCGACGGTCATTTCTGGGAAAAGCGCCAGGTCTTGCCAGATGACCTGAATACCGAGGTCACGGGCCCTGGCCGGGTCGAGTCCTTCGATTGACTCACCGTCCATGAGCATCACTGCGCCAGGTTCCGGCCGATAGACCCCACTGATAATCTTGATGATGGTGCTCTTGCCGCAGCCATTCTCGCCCGCAAGGCAGAGAACTTCTCCGGGCATGACGTCGAACTTCACGGCCCGCAGCGCCTTAACGCCACCGAAGATCTTGGAAATGTTCTCGAGCTTGAGCAGGGGCATGCCGCCGGTGTCGAGCGCACCCGGTGCCATGTGCGCATCACCTCGTTGAGAACGGAGGACGTTGATGGAAGCTGGTTGACTCATGGAAACGCTCCGATGGTACTTGCACGTGACTGGCTGGCGACCAGATGTGTCGTACCGTTAACTTCCGGGTGAGCAGCGCTACAACTGCGCTCACCCGTTCGGCAAAAGGATTGCGGTCAGAGGCCCATCTTTGCGAGGTCGTCAACGGTTTTGGCGTTGAGGTCCACCAGTTGGTCGACAATCAGGTTGTGACCGTCGGGATGAACAACACCCAGACCTGGGATGTTCGTGCCGTCCTTAATCGGCTGCCCCTTTACGAGCATCGTGCCCAGCGTCACAAACACTTCGCCAGCGACTTCCGGATTCCACATGTACCCGCCGCTCAACACGCCGTCGTGGACGAGCTTTCGGCCCTGTCCAGGCGAGAACGGCCCGAGAACCAGAACCTTTCCTTTCGCCTGCTGCTCCGCGACGGCGCGAGCAGCTCCAATGGGCCCCTGGCTACCGAACGCAAGAATGCCTTTCAAGTTAGGATGAGCGCGCATCAGGTCGAGCGCAGTCTTGCGCGACGCGTCCACGTCTTCAGCGACGCCGTAGCGGTCCCCGACGAGGGTCATCCCGGGATAGTTGGCCTTGATGTAGGCGATTGCCGCATCCGCCCAGGCGTTATGGAGCGGCACGGTCAGCGAACCGACGAAAACGGCGTATTCGCCCTTCCCTCCCAGCGCCTCGCCAAGGCGTTTTCCGTAGGCTTCGCCGAAACCTTTGGACGAGGCCAGTTCAAAGTCCCAGTCCACGTTCTGCTGCTTCGGGGACTCGTGGGTGATGACCTTGATACCGGCGGCTCTGGCACGCTGAAGAACGGGTTCCAAAACCTGTGCGTCGTTCGGCACGACGCCGATGACGTCTACGTGCTGCGCAATCAAGTCCTCGATTGCTCGGACCTGGAGCGCAGGGTCAGCGCTCGTCGGCCCGACCATGAATGCCTTGACGCCGAGCTGGTCAGCGCGCTTCTTGATTCCCGCTTCCATGGCGTTGAACCATGGAATGCCTCCAATCTTCACAACGACACCGATTACAGGCTTGTCAGGCGAGGCCGATGCAAAACTCGTCGTCAAAGCGAGCGCGACTGCGCCGGCACCCAAAGTGCGGATGATGTTCTTGAACATGTCTCCTCCGGTAGACGCCTAGGCACGCAGACGCCCTGAATGAGTGATAAAAGGCCCGATTTCGTATTTTGCTAAAGTTGCTAAATCCATTTAGCAATTCGGGTGGGTGTATGCTGAATCTATTTAGCAGTTCGGTCGAGCCGTAAAAACCCTGGTGTTGGGTACTGTCGCGAAACGGCTACCTTTTCGGGACACAACGGCGCAATGCCCTCGGAGCAACTTGATGGCAAGCAGCAACCCAGGACGCAAGTCCACGATTTATGACGTCGCAAAGGCGACCGGCTCCTCGACGGCTACAGTCAGCATGGTGTTGAACGGGAGTTGGGTTCGCTATCGAATCAAGGAGGAAACCGCGAACCGAATACTCGAAAGCGCCCGCCAGCTTGGGTATAACGTCAACATGAAAGCTCGAGGACTCAGGCTATCGCGCTCGGGTCTAGTGGGTATGGTTCTTCCCCATTATCGGAACCGTTTTTTCGCGGGACTCGCCGAGACCTTCGAAGAGCAGGCTCGTAGTCGTGGCCTTTGTCCGATAGTCGTGGGCACTCAGCGCGACCCTGCAGTCGAGGTGAGCGTTACTGAAACACTTCTATCGCAGCGGGTTGAGCTGCTATTTATCGCCGGCGTGCGTAACCCGACACCACTGAACACGCTTTGTTCGGCGGCAGGCGTCCCTTCCATCAACCTGGACCTGCCAGGAGACGGTGCGCCATCGGTCGTTTCCGATAACCGCAAAGGCGCTCAAGCTATTACGGATGTGCTGATTGAAAAGCTGCTGGCACGGGGCGCGGCACCAGACGAGTTGGTCTTGCTAGGAGGTGTAGCGGATGAATATGCGACCGAGACGCGTATCGCAGGATTCAGAGACGCTTTCGAAGCTCGTCAAATGACGCCTGCTGCAGATGCAATCGAGTGTTGCGGATATAACGCCGCTGCTGCCAAACGCGTACTCTCAATTCGCTATGAAAAACTTGGACGACTTCCAGCCGGTTTGCTGATGAATTCGATTACCGCGTTTGAAGGGGTGGTTCAGTTCACATCGACGTTGTCGCCCGACGCGTGGAAGTCTGCGGTTGTTGGCTGCTTCGACTGGGACCCATTCGCGGCAAATCTACCTTTCGACGTGACCATGTTGCGGCAGGACGTGCAAGCAATCATTTCTGAAGCGTTCAAGTTGGCCGAAAACCATGACTCGACGGACCGCTCTCTGATTCTCGTGCCAACAGTTCTGGGCAAGAAGTTTGAAGAAGCCGAGCAAACGAAGGAGTTTGACCGATAACTTCGGTCTAGAAATGGTTGCGGTCACAATCAACAGTCGTAATTTCCGAAGCGAGACCGTGAAGACCACGGTCGTCGCCAGGCCGTCTGAATCGAGAAAACATGCAGACCAATTCCACGCCGCGCGCCGGCACGCTTAGCCAAATCCCACGTGGTATCTGGATGCTCGGCTTCGTCAGCATGTTCATGGACATTTCTTCGGAAATCATTCACAGCCTTTTGCCGATGTTCCTGGTGACGAGTCTGGGCGCGAGCGCGATGATGGTGGGCCTGATTGAAGGCGTCGCGGAAGCGACTGCACCCATTGTGAAAATGTTCTCCGGCGCGCTCAGCGACTACCTTGGCAACCGGAAATGGCTCGCGGTCATCGGATACGGCATGGGTGCGTTGAGCAAACCGTTGTTTGCGCTCGCGCCAACATCTGGCATCGTTCTGACGGCGCGCATCGCGGACAGAATCGGGAAAGGTGTGCGGGGTGCGCCGCGCGACGCGCTCGTAGCTGATATCACGCCCGCTCACCTGCGGGGCGCCGCCTATGGTTTGCGACAGTCGCTCGACACGGTCGGCGCGTTTCTCGGGCCGTTGCTCGCCGTCGTGTTGATGCTGCTGTGGGCAGACAACTTTCGTCTCGTATTCTGGGTGGCTGTGATTCCAGGGCTCGTTGCGGTGTCGTTGCTGGTGTTCGGCATCAAGGAACCAGCGCACCATTCGGACGCGAAGCGCGTCAACCCGATGAAGCTCGAAAGCCTGAAGAAGCTGAGCCGCTCTTATTGGTGGGTGGTATTCATCGGGGCGGTATTCACGCTCGCGCGGTTCAGCGAGGCATTCCTCGTCCTGCGCGCGATGCAAGGCGGCGTACCGATTGCGCTGGTGCCGCTTGTGATGGTTGCAATGAACCTTGTGTATTCCGTGTCGGCCTATCCCTTTGGCAAACTGGCTGACTCGATGAGTCACACCAGACTGCTCGCCATCGGCCTTGTGGTGCTAATTGCGTCGGACGTTGTGCTTGCACACGGAAGCCACTGGCCGGTCGTACTACTGGGTGTCGGTTTGTGGGGACTGCATATGGGGCTCACGCAGGGCCTGCTGGCAACCATGGTTGCGCATACAGCACCGCCTGACCTGAAAGGCACCGCGTTCGGTTTCTTCAATTTGATGAGCGGTCTGGCGATGCTTGTGGCGAGCGTCGTCGCAGGTGAGTTGTGGGACCGCCTGGGAGCCGGCGCGACGTTCTACGCGGGAGCGGGGTTCTGTTTGCTGACCCTGTGCGCTCTGGCTATCGGCGGAGGAATACGCCGAAAGCGCGCCATCTAGTTGAAAACGGTGCCGAGAGGTGCGTCTAACCGGGCACGGGCAATGTTGTTGCGAACCCTGCGCGACATCAGATAACGATTACGCAACGATTCATTGTTCGTCATCGTCCCCGTGGTGCTTGTACCAGCCCTTGTGTTTGCCGTTGTCATGCCAATGACGTTCATCACGGTATTCGCCCTGATATCCGTAACCATATACAGGCGCCGGCGCATAGACCACTGGAGGCGGTTGATAGACAACGGGGGGCGGCACTACATATACCGGACCGGGCACGCCGAGAAAAACGTTGACGTCTGCATGTGCCGACGCTAGCCCTGAGGCGCTGGCACCACAAATTCCCAAAGCGAATAAAACCATCGCGCGTTTCATGATGCACTTCCGTTCAAGTTAGGTAGTCCGCCCAAGCGGCTCGATACATCCCCAAATTTGATGGTAGATGAGGGAACTACCGGCAGGTGAAACGTCGAGGCGACTCCTGTAACCTTTTGTAAGCTTAACGTCGAGTTGCCCGTCAATCCGAAGCGCGTTCTTTGAAGGCGGCTCTGTCAGGCCGGCCGTCGGACATCGGCTCGTCACAGGGGCCGTCAGCCCCCAGTTCTCTATCACTGATACGGTATGTGGCGTACCGTCAGTGATGATGACAGCTGCGTGGAAATGGATTTTTTGTGTCCGTATTGAACATCAGCACATGCACTCCGCTCGAGTTGCCTTTTGATTGGGCCGGTGAGCAACCGAAGCAATTTCGGCTGACTCGCCCGCGCCCATAGGACAGGTATCGTTTGCGAGCCGCCCGTGCGCTTCGTGCGTCGCGAAAACGTGGTTCTACAGCAACGCGACCACCCGCACATCGCCCTGCTCGGCCGCCGACGCGACCACCTTGTCGCCGATCCGCCGGAACGTGATCGACACTGACGAATCGCCCACCTTCAGATCGCCGACTTCGAGCCAGTCGATGCCCTCGGGCAGCATGGGCTGCTCGATCACGACTTCACGCCGCTCCGCATCGATCGTGATACCCAGACAGGCTTCGAGCATCATGAACGGCGAGCCCGCCGCCCAGGCTTGCGGCAGACAGGCGACCGGATAGGCGGTAGGCGGCTCGCCCCGCCGCCGAGGGAAACCGCAGAACAGCTCGGGTAAGCGCATGTCGAAATTGACTGCTGCCTGGAACAGCGCCTGCAACAGCCGCACGGCCGCCGCCTTGCCGCCGTAGCGTGACAGGCCGCGTGCGCAGAGCGCGTTGTCATGTGGCCAGACCGAGCCGTTGTGGTACGCCATCGGGTTGAAGCGCGCCTGACTTGCGGCCAGCGTCCGCACGCCCCAGCCGGTATGGAACAGCGTGGAGTCGAGCGCGTGCACCACCGCTTCGCCGCGCTCGCGCGAAGGCAGACCGAAGGCCAGCAAGTGACCCGCATTCGACGCCATCACACGGCACAGTTCGCCGTGGCCGTCGAGCGCGATGCCATAAAAGCCGGACTCTTCCATCCAGTACTTTTCTTCGACGCATTGACGGATTTTCTTCGCGCGCTCGCTGTATTGCTTTGCCTGATCGTGCAGGCCCCGCAGCTTGGCAAAGTGAGCCATCGTATCAAAGGCGGCACTCGCATATGCCTGCACTTCGACGAGTGCAATCGGGCCGTCGGGGAAACGGCCGTCGGCGTGGAAGACCGAATCGTGGCTGTCTTTCCAGCCTTGATTGGCGAGACCGCCGTCGGACTCGCGCTGATAGTCCAGCAGACCGTAACGGTTCTTGTCGCACACGCCCGCGACCCACTGCGCCGCGCGCTCCAATGCCGGCCACAGTTCGTCGACGAGTGCGAGATCACCCGTGCGTGCCGCATAAGCGCCGGCCAGCACGATGAAGAGCGGCGTGCTGTCGACGCCGCCGTAGTACAGCGCGAACGGCACTTCGCCGGTGGCGGCCATTTCGCCCTTGCGCATCTCGTGCATGATCTTTCCGGGCGCTGCGTCACGAAACGGCGAATTCTCGCGTGCCTGATGTTCGGCTAGAAAGCGCAGTACGCCCGCGGCCAGATTCGGTTGCAGCCACAGCGTCTGCAGCGACGTGATGATCGCATCGCGGCCGAACGGCGTTGAAAACCACGGGATACCGGCGTAGGGATACGGGCCGGTGGCGAGATCGGTCGTCAGCAAACCGAGGTCGGCAAGCGAACGGTCGATCCACGCGTTGAAGAGCGGATTGCTCGAACGCACGCGGGCGGTGACGCGGCGGCGCTCACGCATCACCAGGTGGGCGTCGACCAGTGCGGCGCGCACAGCAGCGCGGCCGACGCGTGGGCGCTCAGCATCGATTTGCGACAGATGGGCTTCGCTCACCGCATGCGTGGGCTGTGCGACGCCCGCGGCCGGCTTGTCGGCTTGCGCGACGACTTGCACCGAGATGGACAGATAGATCGATACGCACGCTTGCGCCGGCAGCTTGACGGTGTAGTCCGCGCGATCGGCGAAGAGCTTGTCCGGTTCCGGCAAGAAGGCGATCTGCACATTGCGCGCCACGTCGTCGAGACCGATATAGCCGAGCAGCACTTCGCGGTTCTCGACGCGCGCCGGTTCGACACGGCCCTGTTTGTCGCGCCTGAGGCCGCGCACTTCGAACATGTCGCGAAAGTCGCTGGCGAAGGAGATGGACAGTGGCACGACTGCATCGCTCGTGCCGTAGTTGGTCAGTTCGATCGCTTCGTTGAGCACGGTACCGGAGAGCACGCGCACGCGTTCGACGTGGATCACGCCTTCCGGTGTGCTGTCGCCGCCGAGCGGCGGCAGGGGGCGGTTGGTCAGATGCGCGGTGAACGAGGTGTTGTCGCTGCTGACGCTGCCTGACAGCAGCGAGGGCGCGCGGCCGCCGAAGGTAAGGCGCAGGTTCGAGAGGACGCGGGTGTCGTTGACGAACAGGCCGTCGTCGTGGCCGGTGATATCGCCGAGGGGGTCGTTGACGATAAAGGTGTCGCCAGACTTCAGCACGTGCTGGGTGGCGCTTGCGACGTTGAGGTTTTCCGTCGGGATGAATGCGCCGTCCGGCTCGGGTTCGCGGTGGTCGATTCCGCCCGAGTGGGACAGGCCGCCGAGGGCTTCTGGCTGCTGCATCAGGTCGCTCCTATGGTGTTCGGGTTCGGGTTCGCTTTCGCGTTGACTTTCGGGTTCGGATGCTGCTGAGGGCTGGCTGGTCGATTCCGATTGTAGAGGGTCTGTCCGCGTCAGACGAACTTATCACAGAGGAGTTTCTAGGTTTTGGTTTGGCATGGGATGTGCAGGGTTTTTTGCACCAAGTGCAGGTTTTTTGCCTGCGCGGCGCTTTTGTCTGTGTTCTTGGGGCTTTGGCCTTTCCTTGTTTTGTTAGTGGTCTATTAGCGTTGCCCCTGTGCGGGGCGGCACCTACTTCTCTTTGCCGGCTGCAAAGAGAAGTAGGCAAGAGAAAGCAGCTCAAACCGCTACTGCTAAGTGGGCACCGTGGTCTGCATAGGGTAGTGGTGCATCTGGAATCCGTGTTCTCGCACATTCCGCGTTAGTGACAAAGGACTCATCAGCTCCCACTCCGCACTACGTGCGTCGCGGACGGGTCTGCATGGGAAACCACGGGCTTCGGTCGAGGTCCGTGGGGGCCGTCGGCTTCGCCTCGGCGACGCGCCTCCGCATTCACCCCGGAACCCCTCTTCAAATGATGTGTCGGTGCGCGGCAATCATCGTCCCCGTCCCGATCGCAGACGCAGTTACCGTTCGAATCGGAATCGCAACGGTAATAGCGGTGCAACGACGAGCCACGACCTGTTGGCGAGGCGTGAGCGTCAAAACGTAGCGGGGGGTTTGATGAAGTACGCTTCGGCGCGCGCAGCGACGCCGGAAGTATGACGCCCTTGTCACTGGCGTATGCAGGGGCACGAACACAGATTCCAGATGCGCCACTACCCGCAGCAGACCACGGGCCCCACTTAGCAGTAGCGGTTTGAGCTGCTTTCTCTTGCTTACTTCTCTTTGCAGCCGGCAAAGAGAAGTAAGTGCCGCCCCGCACAGGGGCAACGCTAATAGACCACTAACAAAACAAGGAAAGGCCAAAGCCCCAGGCACACAGACAAATAAGCGCCGCAAAGGCAAAAACCCAAAACCTTTACCGCCTGGAAAGCGGCAGAGCCTCGCGCTGAGTCTCCCCGACAAACAATTGCCGCGGCCGCCCAATCTTCTGCTCCGGATCAGCAATCATCTCATTCCACTGCGCAATCCACCCCACCGTCCGCGCCATCGCGAAGATACAAGTGAACATCGCAGTCGGAATCCCCAACGCACGCTGCACAATCCCCGAGTAGAAATCGACATTCGGATAAAGCTTGCGCGAAACGAAGTATTCATCTTCAAGCGCAATCTTCTCGAGCGCCATAGCGAGCTTGAACAACGGGTCATCATGCAAACCCAGCTCTTCGAGCACTTCGTGACAAGTCTCACGCATCAGCTTCGCGCGCGGATCATAGTTCTTGTAGACGCGATGACCAAACCCCATCAGCTTCACGCCGGAGTTCTTGTCCTTCACCTTCGCAATGAATTCAGGAATGTTGTCGACCGAACCGATCTCTTCCAGCATGTTCAATGCGGCTTCATTCGCTCCACCGTGCGCCGGCCCCCATAGGCATGCAATACCCGCTGCGATACACGCGAAAGGATTGGCGCCAGACGAACCCGCGAGACGCACCGTCGAGGTCGACGCATTCTGCTCGTGATCCGCATGCAGAATCAGAATGCGATCCAGCGCGCGCACCAGCACGTCGTTGACCTCGTACTCTTCCGCCGGATTGGCGAACATCATCCGCATGAAATTCGCGCTGTACGACAAGTCGTTCTTCGGATAAACGAAAGGCTGGCCCACGGTGTACTTGTACGCCATCGCCACCAGCGTCGGCAGCTTCGCAATCATGCGGATCGCGGATACGTCACGGTGTTGCTGGTTATTGATGTCGAGCGAGTCGTGATAGAAGGCCGACAATGCACCCACTGCGGCGACCAGAATCGCCATTGGGTGCGCGTCGCGGCGGAAACCGCGGAAAAAGAAATGCATCTGCTCGTGCACCATCGTGTGCTGAGTGACAGTGTTGACGAACTCTTCCTTCTGCTCCGCATTCGGCAGTTCGCCCTTCAGCAGCAGGTAGCAGGATTCGAGGAAGTCGGCGTTTTGCGCCAGATTGTCGATCGGATAACCGCGGTACAGCAGCTCGCCTTTGTCACCGTCGATATACGTGATTTCGGAATTGCACGCCGCCGTGGACATGAAACCCGGGTCGTACGTGAACTTGCCAGTCTGGCCATACAGCTTGCGAATGTCGATGACATCAGGCCCGAGCGTGCCCTGATAAATCGGCAAATCAATCGTCTGATCGCTGTCGGAAAAGCTCAGCGTTGCGTGTGTCTTCGAGTTCATCTACACGTTCCTTTTACTTTCACATCGCACACATGCCGGCATGCTCGATCGTCGGATCGCCGCGTGGCATGCTCAGGCTCCGCTTCGCATTCTACGGTCCGAAGGTGCTTTGATTGCGGCGATTGACAGCAACAATCCATCTCGGCTGGCGCAACATTCGTTGCCTGACAGATAGGCGTAATCGCCGGAAACATGCAGAAATAAGCCGAAGTACGCAGCACGAAAACGCGCTGAGTCCGCCGGGCGACGTTGCCAGCCAAATGAAAGTTAGTACGCTTGCTGCAACAATGTTTTGCGGCCGCCAGGCTGCACAAGCGACGCTGCTCTGCGATACTGAGTCCGTGTTTTGCTTCCCCTGCGAACACATCGCTGTCTTTGGCCCGCCGTTCTACGGCGGGCCTTTTTAATCAGCCAGAAGAACAAGGAAGGACCAGATGAACGCCTCACTCGAAACACTGTTTCCGGATCATGTCCACAACGAAGACAACATCGTCACCGCGTTGAATCATCAGGATATCGTCGTGGCGTTGTCAGCGGCGTTGACGACGCAAGACGTGGCGGTACTGCATATGCTTTACCCGCGTACCGACGCGCGCACCCATCGCAGTCTCGATACGCTGGTGGATGTGCTGCATGGTCATGGCCTGCATGAAGTCGCGGATCTGATCGCGCAGGAAGCGCACTATCTGCTGTTCAAAGACCCGGTGAAGGCATGGAAAGCCTTCCACGAAATTCGCAACGACTCGCTCGCGATCGGCGTGCATCTGTATTACCACGGCCTCGTCGGCGAAGCCGCGGAACGCGCGCTCGATAAAGACGCGCATCGCAAGGCCTGAACTGCACCGGCAATTCAAACGTCCACTGAGCGAATGAACTCGTCGACGTAACGATTGAACGCTGCCGGATGTGCGAGATTCATCCCGTGCGAGGCGCCGCGCACCGTTTCGCGGCGTGTATCCGGCAGCCATGTTTGCAGCGCCGTCGCAGTGCGGCGGAACATGTCGGGACTCTTTTCTCCGTCGATCAGCAGCACCGGGCAGCGCACCTCAGCCGCCTGCTCGGGTACGTAGGCCGGCAACGGGTCGCGGAATTGACGCGCGAGCGTGTGGGCGTTGTCAGTCGCCATCTTGCGAAAACCCGGCGTGCTCATCGCCCAGAAACCGGGGCGGCTCACCGAATCGACGAACAGTTGCAAGCCCGCTTCCACCTCACCTGTTTCGATCAACTGCGCGGCTTTTGCGCGCAATGCGTTCACGGTCTCCGGCAAACTCGCGGGCGGTCGCCCGGCAATCTGCAACGGTCCGCCCGGGTCGGCGAGCGTCAACGTGCGCACGTACTGCGGATGGCGCCGGGCGAAATGAAAGGCCACGCACCCGCCGCGCGAATGACCCACCACGTGCGCCGGCCCGGCACCGAAACGATCGATGAATTCGGCCACGTCATCCGCATGTTCGCTCCAGCTAAACGGCTGGTCGGGCTCGGTATCCGTCACCGGCCAGTAATGCGTGAGACTCACCGTGACGCAGCGGTATTGCTTCGCCAGACCCGCGAGTTGCGGCTGCCAATAGCGGTAATCGCACAGCGAGCCATGCACGAACAGCAGCAGTTCCCCTTCCCCGGCTTCGACATAGGGCATGCGCAAGCCGCTATGCAGTTCTATAAAGGACGGGGGTGCGGGAGAGGACGAAGCGGAAACGGATTGATTCACAGGTGGGTCACGGACGGCGCGGCAACGGCTGAAACCATCAGCGGTGCCGGCTAGAAAAGGATTCGAAGAAGAAAACGTGTTCGCGTCCCTGAATTTGGGACAAGGGGCGTATTGTCACACAGCCATTCAATATGCGCCGAGGCTCGTTCGCGTGCGTGTCGCGGCTTATATGCCGAGCACCTCGCGAGCCGCGCGCCGTGCCCGAAGGTTCATGCCACCTGCAACGCGGGACGTCCCGCATCAAATCATTCGTAGGCGGTATCGTCGAGCAAACCGGCGGCGACCGCCGCGCCCGCGCCACGCACCGCGCAAGTGAGCGGTTCATCGGCGACGCGGACCTCGAGCCCGAGTTCATTGGTCAGGCGGCGCCCCAGATTGCCGAGCAGCGCGCCACCGCCGGTCAGCACAATGCCGCTGTGCGCGATATCGGTCACCAGTTCCGCGGGCGCCGTTTCAAGCGCACGTTTCACCGCGCCGATCACCTGACGCAGCGGACCCTCGATCGCATCGGCGATATCGTGATTGCTCAACTGAACCGTGCGCGGCAAACCGTCGTCGACGCTGCGCCCGGTCGCGTTCATATGTTCGACCGGCACCTCGCGCAAGGCCGTACCGATGCCCTTCTTGACGTGTTCGGCGGTTTGTTCGCCGAGCAGCACGCCATACAGATTGCGCACGTAACTGATGATCGCCATGTCGAAACTGTCGCCGCCCACGCGAATCGAGCCGCTATACGCGAGGCCGCCGAGCGAGATCACGCCGACTTCGGTCGTGCCACCGCCGATGTCGACCACCATCGAGCCAATCGCCTCCGAAACCGGCAGGCCCGCGCCGACCGCCGACGCCAGCGATTCGCCGATCAGACTGACCTTCCATGCGCCGGCCGCCACCGCGGCTTCCTTGATCGCGCGACGCTCGACCTGGGTCGCGCCCGCCGGCACGCACAAGGTGAATGCGGCGCGCCGGCTGAACAGCGGCCGCGGTCGAGCCATGTCGACGAATTGCCGGATCATCTGTTCGGCAGCGGAAAAGTTGGCGATCACGCCGTGCCGCATCGGCCGTACGGCTTCGACGTTGCCCGGCGCGCGGCCGAGCAACTGGCGCGCTTCGATGCCCACGGCCGTCACGCGTTTTTGCCCGGCGGCCGACTCTTTCTGGAAAGCCACGACGGACGGCTCGTTCAGCACGATGCCGCCGTTGTCGGTATAGATGAGGGTATTGGCCGTGCCGAGGTCCACCGCCACAGAATGACGGAACAGTCGATCGAAAAGCGGGTAATACGGCGTCGGTCTGGCCATAGGAAGGCTCTGATGTGTCGTTATCCGCCCTTGCAGGGCAATATGGAAAATGCGCCCCCGGTCACCCGAACCGCGTGGCACGCCCAGATGGGCGTTGCGCGGTCCGCGCGGCGGGAGTGATTTTCATGCTAATGAGCAGTTAACGGCAAGCAGATCAGAATCTTTAGGGCCACTTTTCAATTGGGACCGTGTCAGTCGCGCGACAAAGTGCCGAGCGCATGCTCCAGCGCCTGCTTGCCGAGTTCGACGCCGTCCGCGTTAATCGTGTGGCCAATACCGGGCAAGGCGTACGCGTCGACTGTGTAGCCGGCGTTGCTGAAGGCATCCGCGGCGTATTCCAGCTCCTGTACCGGGATCACTTCGTCTTCTTCGCCGTGCACGAGCGTGAGCGGCGTACCGTTCTGCGCGACGATCACCGAGGCGAGCCGCCCCGAAAACGCGACAACGGCCGCAGCGCCTTCCGCGCTAGTCGCCACGTGATGCATCGCCATGATCGAGCCTTGCGAGAAACCGACCAATGCAAGCCGATCGAAAGAAAGCTGCCAGTGCGCCAGTTCCGCCTCGAGCATGTGCCGCAATGCCGGATAGGCGGCGGCCACACGCGCCTCGCGATTGCCCTCGTTGACATCGCGCAGGCTGAACCATTGGCGCCCGCCAAAGCCGCCGTCGAAAGCGTCAGTGCCGTCGAGCGAGACAAACGCCACGTCCGGCAGGCTCTCGCTCCAGATGTCCGCGAGCGGCATCAGATCGCGCGCATTGCTGCCCACGCCGTGCATCAGCACCACGAGTGCCTTGGCCGGCGTGATCGCCGGCGCGCGCCGCCAGCCGTGTTCGAATTGCTCCCAAGCCATATTCAATTCCTCTCTCTGTACCCGCTGTACTTTCGGTTTCACGGCGCGTGGTTTCGCGCCATGCAGCCTCAGCCGGGAGCATACGCTGCCGCATTGGTTTCTGCCGTCCGACCTGCACGGCTCGACGACGCCAAAACGCGAATACAGGTATGCTTTTTTGCGAGCATTCGATGGACCGCCCAGCTCATTGCCCGGGTGGTGAATAGAACGCCGTGCAGAACGTCCGTCGCATCGCCATCCGGAGAATCGTTTGAGCCAGCCCTCTTCCGCGCCCGCCGCTGCCCCGCCTGCACCACCTACACCGCCGCCTCTGCAAGGCGGCAAACTGGTTCTGGCGACCATCGCCGTTGCGCTCGCCACTTTCATGAACGTGCTCGACACGTCGATTGCAAACGTTGCGATCCCAACCATTTCGGGTAACCTCGGCGTCTCGGTCGACGAAGGCACGTGGGTCATCACGGTGTTCGCCGCGGCCAATGCCGTCTCGATTCCGCTGACCGGCTGGCTCACGCAACGCATTGGCCAGGTCAAACTGTTTGTCGGCGCGATTCTGATGTTCGTGCTGGCGTCGTGGTTGTGCGGTATTGCGCCCACGCTGCCGATCCTGCTGGTCGCCCGGGTGTTCCAGGGCGCGGTGGCCGGCCCGCTTATTCCACTCTCGCAAGCGATTCTGCTCGGCTCGTATCCCAAGGAAAAATCGTCGACCGCGCTCGCGCTATGGGCCATGACGGCCACCGTCGGCCCGATTGCCGGCCCCGCGCTCGGCGGCTGGATCACGGATAGCTACAGTTGGTCGTGGATCTTCTACATCAACATTCCGGTCGGCATTTTCGCGGCCGGCGTGACGTGGATGATCTATCGCACCCGCGAGTCGGCAACCCGCAAGCCACCCATCGACGTGGTCGGGCTCGGCCTGCTGGTTACATGGGTCGCGTCGCTGCAGATCATGCTCGACAAGGGCAAGGACCTCGACTGGTTTTCGTCGCCGGTGATCGTGATTCTCGGCATCACCGCGGTGATCAGTTTCGCGTTCTTCCTCGTGTGGGAATTGACTGAAGAAAACCCGATCGTCGACTTGCGGCTGTTCCAGCAGCGCAATTTTCTCGGCGGCACGATTGCGATTTCGGTGGCGTACGGCGTGTTCTTCGGCAACCTGGTGCTGCTGCCGCAATGGATGCAGGAGTATCTGAACTACCGTTCCGTGGATGCCGGTCTCGTCACTGCGCCGCTCGGCGTCTTCGCGGTGCTGCTCGCGCCGGTGATGGGCCGCGTGCTGCCGCGCTCGGATGCGCGCATCATCGCCACGCTCGCATTTATCGGCTTTGCGATCGTGTTTTATATGCGCTCGAAGTACGTGATCGAAATCGACACGTGGCACCTCGTGCTCCCCACGCTGCTGCAAGGCATTCCGATGGCGCTGTTCTTCGTGCCGCTGACGGCGATCATTCTGTCCGGCCAGCCGCCGAACAAGATTCCGGCGGCCGCCGGCCTGTCGAATTTCGCGCGGGTGTTTTGCGGCGCGGTGGGCACCTCGATCGCCGGCAACGAGTGGAACAACCGCACCGTGCTGCACCATGAACGGCTGACCGAGCAGGCTACCGTGAACAACCCGCTGTTCAACCAGCAGATCGATTCGACCCAGTCGTTGCTGCATCTGAATACGCAATCGTCGCACGCGCTGTTCGATTTCACTGTGAACACTCAGGCCGCGATGATGGGCCTGAACGACATCTTCTTTGTGTCGGCGATCATTTTCATTCTGATCATTCCGCTGATCTGGATTACGAAGCCGGCCAAGGGCGGCGGCGGAGCGGCCGCGTCGGGCGCGCACTGATCGCGGTGTTTTTTGGCGCTGCCTCAGTGGAGTCAGCGGAAATAGCGGGCGGGCGTGTCGCCGAAGGCATCACGGAACACCGCAATAAACGAGGACACGTCGTTGTAGCCAACTTCGAGCGCCACCTGCGTGACGCTCTCCCCGGCGCCGAGGTGCTCCAGTGCAACCAGCAACCGCAGTTGCTGCCGCCACTGGCCGAAGGTCTGCCCGGTCTCCTTGACGAAAAGGCGCGCCGCCGTGCGAGCGGTTACGCCGGCAGCCCGGGCCAGATCGTCGAGCACCGCAGGTTCCGCCGGGTTGGCGCTCAGCGCTTCGGCGATCCGCTGGATCCGTGGATCTTGCGGCCAGTGCAGCGCCAGAGAGGCCGTGGGTAACCCCAACAGGCGGTCCAGCAAGACTTGCAGAAGACGCTCCGCGGGTTCGTCGAACGGTTTGTCGTACGGCAGTTCTGCTGCGGCACCCAGCAAAGCTTCCGCCAGAGGGTCGAGCGCCAGGGCACCGCTTTGCGCGGGTAGCGGCGCAGCGTCCGCATCGGCATACAGAGAATGGAGTTGCACCGGCTCGGCGGCCGACAGGTAATGCTGTACGTTCGCCATCAGCCAGAGCGCGTGCCCCGTCGGCACGACCCATCGTGAGGTTTCGGTGCGCACGGTCAGCACGCCAGCGCTCACGTGGATCAGCCGCGCGCGACGGTAGGCGCGCCACGGTTCGTCCAGCACGTTGTAACGCTCATCGACCACGAATACCGGACGCGCGACGCCGTCCGGATCGAAGGCTTGCGTCATGAATTGTCTGTTTTACCCGGTTACTGTAAGAAACACAGTAAGACTAGCATAGCCTTCGCGAAACGCTGTTCGAACCCGACAGCGCCTCGCCGCATAAACAATTCGCGCCAGGTTGCCAGTAGAATCGCGGCTTCAAACGGTCCGAGCCCAATGAACTACGCATCCATCCTCGAACAGATTCATCGCGATCTTCAGCCTTACCTGGGTACCGGCAAGGTCGCCGATTACATTCCGGAACTGGCAAAGGTCCCGGCCGACAGCTTTGGCATGGCCATCGTCACCCCGTCCGGCGAGGTCTTCCGCATCGGCCAGGCCGATACGCGCTTCTCGATTCAGAGTATCTCCAAGTTGTTCGCCTGCACCATGGCTTTCCGGCTGCTCGGCGACGAACTGTGGCAGCGCGTCGGCCGCGAGCCGTCGGGCACGCCGTTCAATTCGCTGGTGCAGCTTGAAGCAGAGCAAGGCAAGCCGCGCAACCCGTTTATCAACGCTGGGGCACTGGTCGTCACCGATGTGCTGTGCCGCCGCTTCGTGCGTGCCGAGACAGCGCTGGTGGAGTTTATGCGGCGGCTGACCGGTGAGATCACGATCGACTACGATTCGCGCGTCGCGCAATCAGAGCTTCAACATGCAGACCGCAACCAGGCGATGGCGCATTTCATCGCGAGCTTCGGCAATATGGACATGCCCGTCCACGCGGTGGTCGAGGCGTATTGCCGGCAGTGCGCGATTTCGATGAGCTGTGTCGAGCTGGCGAAGGCTGCGTTGTTTCTGAGCAATGGAGGCGTTGTGCCTTCGACCGGGGAACGCATCCTCGACAGCAGTTCGACCAAGCGTTTGTCGGCCCTGATGCTAACGTGCGGCACCTACGATGCTGCGGGCGACTTCGTCTTTCGTGTCGGCTTGCCAGCCAAGAGCGGCGTGGGTGGCGGCATCGTCGCGATACTGCCGGGCGAGATGGCGGTCTGCGTGTGGTCGCCCGGGCTCGACGCGAACGGCAATTCACTTGCCGGCGCGAAGGCACTGGAATTGTTGACCACGATTACTGGGCGGTCGATTTTTTGATTTTGTTGAGCGGGCGTTTCGGCGACGTATGCGATCCAGGCGATCGATCTCAGTCGCAGCGGGGGCGCCGCTCCTTTTCCGGTCAAGCCACTCCGATCAGCACGTCAGCAGGAATGTGCAATCCCGCGTGAAGGCGGCGAATCATCGTAAGGCTGAGGGCGCGCTTGCGGTTCAAAACCTCGTAGACCCGGTTCGCGTTACCGATGTACGGCTGCATATCCGGGACCGACAAGCCGGCCTGTTCCATCCGGAATTTGATGGCCTCAACAGGATCCGGGCTTTGCAGCGGGAAGGTTTCGGCTTCGTAACGCTCCACCAGGATCGACAGAATATCAAGGCGATCACCATCCGGCGTGCCAGGCGCCGGGTCGGCATCGACGAGTTCGGATACGGTCGCGAGCGCGGCCTTGTAATCATCCTCAGTATGCAGGGGGCGGATATCCATGTTCGTTACTCCAATTCCACGGTTTCAGCGTCGATCTTGTCATACTCGGCGTGGGTGCCAACAAATTTGACATAGACCACACCGATTCGATACGCGATCGCAACTATCAATCGAAAATCGTTGCCCTTGATGTTGAACACCACTCTGTTTTTCCCAATGAAACTTGCCGAGCCGTATTGATCCTTGATGTCCTGTGGCGTTTTCCAGTTCGCTTTGGAAGCTTCCGCGTGCCACGCCAACAGCGATTGCTCGGCTTGAGCGTGCCCTTCGATGAAGGAAAGAATGGTTTTTTTGGCAACGATTCGCATGCAGGACATTTTAGTCCCAAATTGGGACTGCCGCAACCGGCGCGTTGAAATAGAGACCTGACGATCCTCCCTGGGAATCAGTTTTCTGATTCAACACCGCGACGACGGCTGCGGCGTGGCGACCTTATCCGGTGTTTGCCATCCTCGCTATGTCGCCGCCCCCCTTGCCGCCCCCTAGCCCGCCCGCTCCACCCACTCCGCCGCCTTCTTTTTGTCGCGTAAGACAGCGCGCACTGCGTGTCCCGCGTCCAATAACGCGCGTGCTGCCGCGCCGCCCACCTTCCCTGTCACACCGGTAATTGCATACATCTTCATCGCTCCTTGAATCCGGCCAATGCCGTTCTGAGCGTGATTCTCGGCGTTTCTTGATGATTTCACGAGAGCATGAATGTCATTTTCTTAATGACTCGACGGCATGAAGAGCCCTATCCGGAACCCCAGCAGTGCTATGGAGAAACATCAAAGTCTGCGGGGAAATTTGATTGGAAGGCCGGTACCACTGTTGAAGTTTCAGGCATGAAACAGGGTCAAAGTTCGCAGCAGCAACTGCGGTCTCTGAGGCTCCATCGATTCCAGCTCCGCAAAGTTTGCAGGATCGCCCACCAACAACGCTTACGAAACAACGACAAAAAGGGACGCATCGAAATCATGCTGCGCCGCATCAAATAGGGACGCACCATTGCGAATTGGTGCTTCCGGATCAGCGGGCGGTGCTGCATCCTGGTCTGGGTTGGGTGGGTCTTCGGGGACAGGTGGCGGCGAATTGCGCACAGCATCGCGCAGCGCGTCGCGCTCCCAAGCCTCCCCAACTTTTGCGCGCTCTCTCCTGCGTCGCAAAGTTATCTCCGATCTGCGCGAATACCCGGCAACGGTGCACGCCGCTCGGGAGTATGTGGAAGCGTTCCGCGAATTCGGTGAGCCGATCGACCTTTGTGGCCAGGTTGAATACGAATGTGCTAAGGCTGTGATGGCAGCGTTAGCACTTGCCCGGACCACGCGTCGGCGGCACGAAGCCGCGACGTGGAAGCCGGGCGCCAAAGATTCAGCTATGGAGCGCGAACTGTCCGACTTCATCGCGAGCGCTGAAGAAGAGCGCAAGGCGTCGCTCGAGCATCGAATGGAGTCCACAGTTGGTCGGCGAGCTGGTGCGCAACCGTTCAAACAGGCGCTAAGCGCCTGAGGCCTAGACGAGACAAGCGGATATCACTCTGTCAGGCGTTTCACGTTAAGGGTTGTTCGACGCCTGCCCGCACGCGTCGTCGTGCGCTCACGCGGCAGCAGACAAGGGCAGGCGTCGAACAACCCTTAACGAACTGAGACCAGGCCGCATCGCGCTCGCGTGCACGCACGGCTGCGCAGTCTGTCGATCTGAAGTGGTCGTCCAGGGCAGTCGTGTCAGACAGGGCGACCCAGTCGCCTCGATAAGAAGAACCACGCCAGTTCGCGGTCCGGCAGGGGCTCTTCAGGCCCTCTGTAGAATGTCCATCGCCTTTTCGGCATCGTCCAACGAGTCGACCGCGAGATAAGCAATGAACTGTGTGCCAAGTACAGCAGCGGAAACGCCGCGGAGGTTGATCCCCCCGTCGGCCAGCATCTGGGTCAATTGCGCGATGATCCCCAACTGGTCCAAGCCCATTACACGGACGGAGTGAAGGCTCGGGGTGACGGTGAACCCGACCTGTGTCGCGGCATGGATCTCCCTCTCCCCCTGCAGCGGTGCGACAAACACGACCCCTTTGCCCGATGCTTCCGGCGTGCGACGTGCGATGACGAACTGCAGGTCTACGCCAGCATCCCGCAAAGCGCTTAATACTTGCGCAAGCCCGCCCGGTTTGTCGTCGATGGTAGCTGCCCAAACATCGACGCGTTCTACGCTCAGTTCCATGGCAGCCCCTCCCGCCTGATTCATCTCCCAATTAAAATCTACTTCACCAACGGCACGCGAGCAAGGCTGTAGAGGTAACCATAAAACTTCCGTTTGGAAGTTTTATGGTTACCTCTACAGCAGCCTGTGAAAACGCTTGGGAGCCATTCGGGCGGAAGGCAGCCAAGTCCAACAGTTGCCTGCAAAGCCCCGCCAGGTTTGGATCCCGCATCCCCGGACCACGGCCTACCCATCGTCCTACCCATACAACGCTGCCACACTCCGGTCTTGCGCCGAACACAATCGTCTCGAAATTCGCAACAGTCTATAGCTGGATTAGGTATTTACCCCAATCGCCCCAACTCCTAAACTACCGCCATTTGCAACAGACATATGGGTTTGTTGCTCATATCAAAATAATCGCTGGAGGTAGTCACCATGAAGTCGATCATCAAGGCCGTTGCCATTGCAGCCCTCATCGCTGCTCCGCTCGCTTCGTTTGCGCAGTCGAGCCAGCCCGTGACGCGCGCGCAAGTCCGCGAAGAACTTGCCCAGCTTGAAAAAGCTGGCTACAACCCGAACGACTGGCTGAACTACCCGGCAAACATTCAGCGCGCTGAAGCCATCGTTGCGCAACAGAACAGCAACAACACTGCTTACGGCGCCGATACCAGCAGCACGTCGCAATCGGGCAAGTAGGAATCCAGCTGGCTCGCCCGGCATCCTGAAACAGGCCCATATCTCGTATGAGAGCGGGCCCGTGCTATTGCAGCTGATATCTCCGTCTCTGGCCGGTGACTTCGGCCGGGAGTGTTCGTCCGTCGAACCTACGCGACGCGAAAAGGATCGTCGATGGAATATGCGGGTCGGGTAAACCACCGCGGTCCCTCCTCGGTCATGTAGAAGTGATCTTCGTGCCTCACTCCAAATTCGCCGGGAATGCAGATCATGGGTTCATTGCTAAAACACATCCCAACTTCCAGCAGCGTTTCGTCGTTCCCCACCAGATACGGCGCCTCATGCAAGTCGAGGCCAATGCCGTGGCCAGTCCGATGCGGCAAACCCGGTAGCTGATGGCCAGGACCGAACCCATAGGTTTCCAGGCAACGTCTCGCCGCGCGATCGACCTCTGCACATGAAACACCCAACTGTGCAGCATCAAAAGCAGCGGCTTGTGCTGCCTTTTCTGCGTTCCACACAAATCGCTGCCGATCGTTTGCATCACCGAAAACGTAGGTGCGCGTGATATCGGAAACATAGTTCTTGTACTTGCAGCCGGTGTCGATCAGGACCACGTCATTGCGTTTGAGAACTTGCGGCTCTTTGACCCCATGTGGATAGGATGTTGCCTCCCCAAACAGGGCGATGCAGAAATGCGACCCTGCCGCGCCCACTTTCCGATGCGCCCGGTCTATGAAGTCACAAACATCCACCGTGCTAATTCCCTCGCGCAAGATGCTTGCCGCCGCCCGCTGAACCTGCAAAGTCATGTCTTTAGCGGCCTGCATGATTGCAATCTCCGTGCGCGATTTGTTCTTTCTCAAAGACCCAATCAAAGCGTCGGCGCAGACTAATTCATAATTCTCCGATAATTCCTTCAATCCAAAATAAACTGATGCCGAGGCGGTTCCGCAGATAGCAATTTTCGCGCGACTTCCGTGAACTGGCGCTATGCCGATTGCAAGCAAGGCTTTATAAAACGCCGCATACGCACTTTCGTCTTCGTGCCAGCACATGACGTCGCTTTCAACCTTCATGCGATCGCGCAACGTCCTTTCCTCGAACCACGGTGCGATGTAGATCAAACTCCCCTTCGCAGGGATGATGGCACCAAGAAGCCTTTCACTGGGGTGCCATTCTATTCCAGTGAAATAAAGCAGATTAGTCCCCGCATTGACGTAAACCGCATCGACGCCAGCATCCGTCATATTTCTCTGCAATTTACTTATCCGCGTCAGATGTTCAACTGCACTGATTTCCTCAACCTCACTCGCACACGGCAAGAGTCGCGCCAATGCCGTTTGCTGATCACTACCACCTACGCCGTTTGTCATCTTCACTCTCGTTAATGAAACGGAACACGTTTCGTTGTTCTGGGCGACCGCCCCACTGGCGAAGATTCGATGCCCTCACAGGCGATTCTCTGCGCCATGCCGGGTGCATGTTGTCCCAATTGACCTGTTTCTATACTCGCGCATCCGCAACCGATACTGCGCATGGTCAAACTAGCACGATAGAGGTTCTATTTGCTTGTGAGATCGGATCGCAATGGATGCAGATTCCTGCATAGTCTCGCGCCCATCCAATCACCCCCGGCCACGTGTCTCAAGGCGACCTGGCCTCAGTGCTTGCGGCGTGCGCCAGACAGTGAATAAGGCACCGCGCATGCTCACGCAGCAGGGGCTGCTTTCGGCCGACTCGGTACCTGACGATTCTCGACGTGCCGTCGCTCCGGCACATAGCCGAGGGCGCACGCTAACCTCACACCAATGTGCATTCGAAAATTCAGACAGCCTTGCGCAGGAAGCCTTGGTTACCACCGTTGCGATTGGGCGCGAAGCCGTTGGCCAGCAGGGTCTCCTCTGCCGTGTCGTAGAACACACCGATCTTGCTGATTTCGCGCGCCTGCTGGGCGGTGGCCACCTCGCGGCCGAACTCGCGCGAGATACGCACCAGTTGCTCGATCTGCTCGACCGTGCTCATCTTCTTCGTGCGCGCCTGGTTCCAGAGACAGTCCTCGGTGCCGCAGCGCACGT
>NZ_JALOCP010000053.1:0-41317 GCF_030511745.1 Paraburkholderia sp. SECH4 | reverse complement strand
GTGTGTCGCAGCGCGAGCAGACCATCGGACGCGGCGGCATTTATTCAGGTGGCGAGCTCGGCTTTGTCTTTCAGACCCTGCGCGCCAACGATCTCATCTGGCCGTATGTAGTCAACAACTACCTGAAGGGCGGTGCGCCACAGGCGTTCGACCTGCTGTACTGGAACGCCGATGGCACCAACCTCCCCGGGCCGATGTACGCCTGGTATCTCCGCAACATGTACCTGGAAAACAACCTGTGCAAGGCAGGGCAGCTCTCGATGTGCGGTACGCCGGTGGACCTCGGACGGATCGACATGCCGAGCTATATCTTCGGCACGCAGGAAGATCACATCGTGCCGTGGCGGGGCGCGTATCGCTCGACGCAACTGGTGGGCGGCGAGACGCAATTCGTGCTTGGCGCGAGCGGACATATCGCGGGTGTCATCAATCCGGCATCGAAGAACAAGCGCAGCTTCTGGGCCGACGGCACGCTCGGCGATGACCCCGAGGCATGGCTTGCGACGGCGAAGTCGCAGCCAGGAAGCTGGTGGACGCACTGGATGAACTGGCTGAAACCGCATGCGGGCAAACAGATCAAAGCGCCTAAGCGGGCGGGCAATGCGAAATACAAGCCGATCGAGCCCGCGCCGGGGCGCTACGTCGCGAGGCACCCGCCAGAAGTGATGGGCGCGTGACCGGCAAAGACCTTTAGGCCGGGCGCTCCTGCGCCTGCGCGTTTTCGATGGCGATTGACAGCGCCTCCAGAGTCAGAGGCGTAATGCTGCGTCCACGCACGACGTCAAATGACGCCGTCAGCCTTTAACCGGGAAAGTTGTTCAGCGGACAGCCCGAGCAAGGTCTGGAGCACGTCGTTCGTGCCTTCCCCCAGTCGCGGCGGCGCGCTTCGTACCGGCAAGCGCGCGCCGTCGAAGCGCCAGGGCGGAGCGAGGACCTGTGTGCTGCCAACCTCCGAGTGCGGATGCGTCGTCACGAGTCCGGCATCCGTCGCGCGCTTCGAGGTCAGCGCTGCGTGGAGCCCGAGGACTTCACCGCATGGAATGCCGGCCTGCGTCAGACGATCGAGCAGACTACGGCGCCCTCTTCGTCCGATCTCGCGATCGATTTCGGGCACCAGCACCGCCCGATTCGCGGCGCGGCCGATATTGGTCTGGAAGCGATCGTCCTCGGCAAGATCGGGCCGTTCGATCACCTCGCGGCAAAAGCGCGCAAACTGGTTGTTGTTGCCGACCGTGATGACGAGCGGCCCGTCCGCGGCATCGAATACACCGTACGGTACGATTGAAGGATGCGCGTTTCCGTAACGCGGCGTGTCCTCGCCCGAGATCAGCGCTTCCATCCCGCAATACGAGGTGATCATCAGTCCGCAATCGAACAGCGCCATTTCGATGTGGTGTCCCGTGCCAGTTCGTTGACGCTCGAAGAGCGCCGCCAGAATGGCTTGGGCCGAGTACATCCCGGTGAACATGTCGACTGCGGCGATCCCGAACTTTAGCGGGGGCTGGCTGGCCTCGCCGTTGAGCGCCATCAGCCCAGCCTCGCCCTGAACCACCAGATCGTAGCCGGGGCGTGCGGCTTCCGGTCCCGTGCGGTCGTAGCCGGAAATTGAGCAATAGATCAGGCCCTCGTGGTTCTGCTTCAGTTGCTCGTATCCGAGACCTAGCTTCTCCATGCCGCCGAACTTGAAGTTCTGGATCACGACGTCGCTCTTCTGAGCCAGATCGCGTGCGATCTGCTGGCCCTCGGCGGTTTGCAGGTCGAGGCTCACGGAGCGCTTGTTGCGGTTGACACTATTGAAATAGGCCGTCTCGGTCGATCCGATGCGCAAGCCCCAATCGCGCGTGTCGTCGCCGCGTTTCGGGTGCTCGACCTTGATAACTTCGGCGCCTAGGTCGCCCAGCACCATGCCGCACCACGGGCCCGCCAGTACGCGGGAAAGATCGAGCACGCGCACGCCCGCGAGCGGCAGTGAGGGATTCAGATTTGACATGGCAAGTCCGTATTTGCGGGAGTTTCTGGCTCTCCCGGCGTAAGCGGTGCAGCTGGCCCATTAAGGTGGACCACCTGGAGCATGGACATCAGAAAACGTTCAGTCGATTAGGTGCGCCACGCCAGCAGCTCGCTCAGCCGCGTCGCGCCTCCGCTATGTAACACCACCGGCCAATGAGGTACACCGCGAGTGGCAGAACTGCCGCGAGCGGAAGCAAGCGCAACGCGCCTTGAAGACCAACCGCGTCCGCTACCACACCGGTGAAAAAGGGACCAGCCGCGAGGCCTAATATATTGTTGAACAGCGTCAGCGTGGCAAATGCCGAGCCATGGATAGCTGGCGGTGTGGCCCCCGCAATAATCGCGCTACATGTGCCGAACGAACTGGCAAGGAAAAACACCGCGGGCGCAAGGAGCGCAAGTTGCAGATTGCCCGGTCGCAAGCGGAACGCGACCGCCAGCAGGATGCCTAGCACGAGGCAATAACCAATGGCCATGTTCCACCGCTTAAGCGACGAGTCCCTGCTGATCCGGTCTGTGATCACACCGCACAAGAGTTGGCCCATACCGCTGACAAGGACAAGGCCGGCCGCCACTACGGCAGCCTTGCTGACAGGCATGCCCCAGTAGCGATTCAGGTAGCTGGGCAGCCACACGAAAAGCGTGCCCTGAATGAAGATCTGCAGGGCGCTGCCGAGGTACGCACAAAAGACGGAACGGGACGGAAACAGGCCAGAGAAAAGCGCTCGGGGCGTCAGTTTCATACGCCCGCACATCGGAGTTCCGCTCGCATTGTCCGGCTGCGAACGCGCGAGCCTTTTTTCCGTGACTACGAAGAAGTAAATGATCACCAGCACAAAACCAAAGATCGCCATCAGACCCATCGACCAGCGCCAACCAAAGTGGGTCGCAACGATGCCGGAAAGCGAAACACCGAGCACGGACCCAAAGGCAGCGGCAGACGTAAAGCCGCCCGCAATGGTAGACCGCAGACGCTTCGGAAAGATGCTCATGAGCATCGCAAGTCCGACACTTCCGTAGGCAGCCTCGCCGACACCAACGAAGATGCGCGCGACGAACATCTCATGGTAGCTGCTGGCAATCGCGCACCCGAGCGTGGCAACACTCCATAGCACAGCCATCAGTGCAATGCTTTTGACCCGTCCCCAACGGTCCGCGATTATGGAAAATGGGAGGGTCAGCACGCCAACCGCCAACGGCACCACGCCGCTAATCGAACCGAGCTTTGTATCGGTCAGCTGCCACTGCACTTTCAAGATCGGAAACAAGGCATTGAGCGCCTGCCGCGACATGTAGTCGGACAGCAAGAGGCAAAACATCAATGCAAATACCACCCAGGCGTAGGCTCGGGCGCCATTGGCAACCGCCGCCGACTCGGCCGGCACTACGTTACTTGTATAAAGATTCAATTCTGTCTCCTCCGATGATTCACTAAATTCATACTGAATCGTGCCGCTTGATATCGTCTGGCCCGTGTGAAGCAAGATCTCTACGCCAAGACCGGCAGTGGTTTCTGCTGACCATCAGCATCGCCGGACGCTTTCTTTGTGTAGCTGTGCGCACTTTGGATTTCGACGCTTATTTCAATCGTCTTGATGACTTGCGCGATGACGTTGAAGTTCGCTCGTTTTGCTCCTCGATCAGAATCGGGTGTTCACGGGAAAGCAAATGCTTGCCTGCGGCCGCAAAGCTCCTGACGACGGACACGGATTTCAGGATAGCACCGAGGATTATTTTTGGCGACATTAATTATTAACCGCCCACGAAACACCACGCCTGAGCGCAGGGACGAATTGCTACGAAGTGGCGCAAGCCGGAAGCGAAGCTAAGGTTCGCAATATTGAGGGCACGGCGAAACGGGATCACGTGCGAGCGGAAGCGCTTGGTGGATTCGCTGAAGAAGAACGACTAGTGCCCGTTACGCGCCAACCAGTTGGTGGAAGACTCGGACGCAAGATCCCCGCACCGGTGCGTAGCAAACAACCGGAGGTGCTGGCATGCGGTGTCTGCTCCTGGGTGAGCGTCCCCAGCGTCGAGGAGAGGATGGATGAGCGGGAGGCGAAGTCGATTCCGACGACATGACATCCCAACTCGTTCCAACTATCCAGGGAACGTCCCAATCAATTCGTGCGACATCGCGGCCACGATAGACGTGGCCGCCGCCAGTGGAAAACCCGACGCGGCGTTCCAAAAGATGGAACGCCGAGCCATCAGGATTCAACCGTCCTAAGTACGCGGCGAGCGACTCGCTTTGTAGAGGCGGCCGCTACTTCGGGCTGCGCCGCCTTTGGGGCACGCGCACGCCGACTGTCTGCAGGTTTTTCAGCGATTGCACGAATGGCAGCGTCCCTGGCGTCGTCCAGGCGCGAGGCTGCAAGGGAAAGCAGTAGTTCGTTGTCCCGCTTGATCGCGGCCTTCTGCAGCGCGTGCCAGACTTTTAAAGATGCGCGAACCGATTGAGGCTTAGCCACAAATCCTAGCCGGACATACCGCAGGGTTCGCAATGAGATGGAGTGCAGGACATCGACCAGAAGTCGGTTGCGGCACAGATCGACCGTGTTGAAATTCAGGAGGAAGCTTTCCACGGCATACGCGTCTACCGACTCCTCGGCCGCCTTGGTCAGCTTGGGCATATGCGCGGTCAGTAACGCCTCGAACTCGGCCGGGCTTTCGCGCGCCACCTGCTCCAACATCGTGACGTAAAGCACGCTCCGCACGCGGAAAATGTCCCGAAGCTCATTCTCGTCGGGCGCCGTAACGATCGCCCCGCGCCTGGCCTGAAACTCAACCAGACGGTCCCGCTCCAGTATACGCATCGCTTCGCGCACCGGAGCGCGGCTGACGTGCAGCACCTCGCTGATATCTTTCTCCAGCAAGCGTTGCCCTGACTTCACCAGGTCAAGCGTAATGACCCCGGCCAGCCGGGCGGCGATCTGCTCGGCAATCGGCACCGAGGCATACGCCCAGTCCTGCCCGCGCAGCACCGCCCGCTCGACTGCCAGCATCAGTGAATTCTTGGGCGTAAGAAGCGCGGAAAGATCGGGAAGGTTTTGCGTTTTATTTCGGGCCATGGCGTATCGCGGAATCAATTTTCGTCGAATTCAATCCTTTGATCATTATAGTCTCCGGCATTGTAATGTCGACAAAAACTCCCTGACCGCCGGCTGGAGCCCGAACACCTCGAACCTCGCGAGGACAGGCAAACTGTCAGTATGGCTTATCGCCTTCGATTCCTGCTCGCTCCATCTTACGCGGGGCAGGCCAATAATCCATTACCGCATAGTGCTGCGTTGGCCGGTTGTCCCAGACGGCAATACTGTTCGGTTTCCACCGGAAACGAACCTGATACTCAGGGATCGACGCCTGGCTCTGCAGATAACTCAGCAGAAGGCTTGCACCCGGCGTCTTGTCCAATCCGTAACGCACATTTTCAACCGTATGGTAGTTGACGAAATGCGTCGTAAAGCTGCTGACGTATAGAATCTTTTCGCCAGTCTCTGGGTGCGTCCGCACAACAGGGTGCTCCACCTCCGGATTCTGCGTCGCCAGTTTTCTACGCTCCTCCGGATCCATTGCCGCACCGAACGAGTGCTCAATGCTGCTTTTTGCTCTCAATCCATCGATGCGCTTCTTGATGTCTTCTGGTAGTTGTTTATAGGCCTCTACCATGTTGACCCAGATGGTGTCACCCCCGACCTCTGGACACTCGACACAGCGAAGCACGGCGCCCATAGATGGGTTCGGCCGCCAAAGCCCATCACTATGGTAGTTGTTCTCGTAAGGGTTTTTTGCTTCCGATCGATAGATTTGCACGAGGCCCGGGTGCTCCGGATCGCTTCCCGCAACGGGATGATCTTCCAATTTCCCGAAACGACGCGCAAAGGAAACATGCTCTTCCCGAGAGATGTCTTGATCTCGAAAAAAGAGGACCCGGTGCTTAAGCAACAGAGCCTTGATCTCCGCGAACAGCGATGCATCTCGAGACGCATCCCCCAAGCTCACACCGGACACCTCGGCACCAATGCAAGTGGTCAGTCTCTCTACTTTAATCATGAGCGATATCTCCTTGTATCTGGCAGGCATTTCACCAACTCACCCACCGTCGCCGCGTGGCGCCCCAGCTTTACGAAACCGTGAAATGTTGTTGCCCTGCATCTGTACAAACAAGATAGCAGATCATTTTATTTGTGTCGACATTAATTTTATGCCATCCAATCCTTGCTGGTCGCGAAGAACGATGGCAGGAATGCCTGGCCGTGGGCCATGCCCGCCGCAGGCCGGGTTGATCGCCGGTTATTGATGCAGCCGCTCGGGCTTTCGGTAGTGCGTGAGCACTAATTTGATCGCACAACTGGAGCTTGAATAGTCGGATGAATCATCGCGACGCTTTCCGCTGAAGCAGTCATGGCGCACGCCTCGCGAGCGCGCTGATCAACCCAAGCAGTTCCAGCGCACGCGCTGCGGCGCGAGAGCCGTCTGGCAAGTCTCCACGAACATAAAGAGGGCGAAGCTCCTCGATTTCGGTTAGCGCACCAAGCAGTTCGCCTTCCGCAAGGGAATACTTGCGCAGCATGCTAACGGCCAGCATCGAGTTGTGGACGATGTCCTCACTGTCTGAAGTGACGCCGCGGCGATGCAGCGCGTAGTTCGCCCAGTGTGTGCCGGCCAACATCGCTGCCTCAATTTTCATTTCCCAGTCATCTTCGCCGAGGAACCTCAGCGACGTCTCGATGTTCTCGGCTTTGCGTCGATGATTCTCGGTTTTCATACTCGGTACCCTTCAATGCCTGTTCGAATACGTACATGACTTGTGCAAACGCTTGCTCACATTCATCGACGATGGTCTGGTTTGGAACGCAATCTCCGCGAATGCATGGATCCCGATGATGCTCGATGGTATGCAACGCGTGTTCGAACTGCCGAATGGCCTGAGGTACTTCGCCCTCGATTTCCGGCCAACCGACGTGGCTCACATCGCCGAGCCCACTCAACTCGCGCGCGTAGCTGCCATCGGGTTGCTTCACAACGTGTACGCCGGGAATGGTCGAGAACACGGGATCGTCACGCGTCAGACCTGTGAGATGAAGCGCCGCGTTGAACACGTTGATACTCGCGGTCAGCGTGGTCCAGAACCACAATTCGAAGTCGGCTAACGGGTCGAGGTGCTCTCGAAGCACCACTAGCCGTCGCACCTTGTCGAGGTGAGAAATGACCTTCATGACAGGATCCTCTCTACGTGAACGGCTGGCCAGCCTGAGTATCAGTAAAGGGCGACGGACTCCATCACATGCCGGGATCGGCCGTCGCACCGCACTACTGGCCGAACGGCCGCTGCACCGTGAGCTTGCTGGTCACCGACGTCACACCCGCGCCCCCCTTCGCGACCTCGGCTACGGTATTGATCTGCGATGCGTCCGGAACCGTGCCAGTAATCAGCACCGCGCCGCCTTTCGCCGTGATGCTGATGTCGCCCGCGTCGATCTCCTTGTGCTTCGCGAGCGCCGCGTACACCTTGCGCCGCAGCGCGCGATTCGCCTGCCGCGCGGCTTTGGCCGTCATGCCGTCGGACGCGGTGACCGCGGCGCTAGCCGTGCCAGCCGATGCCCCCGCCGACGCGCCGTCCTGCGCCCACGCACTGATCGACACCGCCGCAATCGCAACGCCGAGCGCCACCCTGAGTCCATTCATCGTTTTCATCGTTGTTCTCCGTTTCGATTTCAATTCATCAGAAGCTGTGGCGCAGGCCGATCATCGCAGCTGTGGTCGACACGCCCGGCGCGACGATCTGGCCGTACATGATCGTCTGGTTCATCGTCCCGCGGTTCGCGACGTACCCGACCTGCGCAGAGACGATTGTGCGCTTCGACAGGCTGTATTCCGCGCCCACCGCGTATTCACTCGAATGGTTCGCCGAGTTGTTGCGGTCCTTCAGGTAGTAGAAGCCGGACGTGATTTTGAAGAACGGGGTGAACTGATAGCCGAGGCCGCCCGAAATCATTTCGTAGTCCGCGAGGCTCGTCTTCGACGGATTCTTGCCGATCCCGTACGACGCCGACACCGATGCGCCGCGGAACGTGTACTTCGCGCCGAAATAGTAGAAGCGGTTGTTGTCGAGCCCGGTCGGCGCGGCCGCCGAGAGGTTCGTGTCGTGTGCGTTGTAGTAGACGGCGGACAGATTGAGGCCGTAGTTAGAATACCTGAGCACCGCCGATTCGCGCGTGCCGCCCTGAATCTGGCCCGGCACGCCGCCCGGCGCGTACTCGAGCGCGACCGATGCGCCGTAGAACTTCGGCGTCTGGTAGACGAGCGCGTTGCTGTCGTACAGCGCGCCGATCGGCACGTTCGTGTTCGTCCCGGGCCAGCCGGCGGCCTGGTTCAGCCCGAGCCATGCGCCCAGGATGCTGCCGAAGTACTGCGCCGCGCGGACGTCGGTATCGGCCATCGCGTAGATCATCGGCGTGTACTGCCGCCCGGCGTCGAACGTGCCGAACGGTCCGGAGAGGCCGACCGTCGACTGCTGGTTGAATATCGCGGTACCGCCCGTCGTATCGGCCAACCCGAGCTTGCCGTTGCTGCTGTTGAACACGCCCTGCAGCCTGAAGTTGACCTTGTAGCCACCGCCGATGTCCTCGGCCCCCTTGATTCCCCAGAAACTCCCATAGAGGCTGCCGTCCTTGATGCCGTACACGTGCCCGTTGTTGCGGGCGGTCGGCGCGAACGACGACGCCGCCGTGCTCTGATAGAAAACGCCCGAATCGATTGCGCCGTACAACGTGACCGACGATTGCGCATGCGACGCGCTAGCGAACACCGCCAGTACCGCTACTCCGCTCCACTTCAGTTTCATTGACGTTTCCTCTACTTTTTATGATGACCGAGCGAGCCCGGCCGGATATCTGACTGTTCCCGAATGGCGCGGCGGCGTCGCCCCCACTTCCGTCGCAATTGGCGCATGCGCAGTTCCTTGTAGCGAAAGATCCTCCCGCTATTTTGGACGGGGTGCGTGACTTGACGATCACCCGACGATTCCGGGGCCTTCCTGCAACGGCCCTGTTTGCCGACGGAACACTGACAATACCGATCATCCTCTAAAATTTTTGATGTCGACATTAATACTTATACTGAGTCGACCTAGCAGGCAGAACGGTATATGGCTTCGCGACAAGCGACCGCGCTCGGAACCCCAGATTCGCGCCGCCGGAGTCAACAGGCGTCTGCCACACCCAGCGACAAATTCCGCCTCCTTATTTTTGTCGACATTATTTGTTTTAGGAGATACACTGCGGATCACAGTGGCCTAGCACTGCTGCGGCCGATGTGAAGTCAAAGAACGGAGAGATTCCAATGCTGTCGACGCTGCCGATTGCGAAGATATTGGTGAACAAAACTCATGCCGCTCGACGGATTGCGGCGCGGATTGCGTCGGAGTTTGTCCCGAGGGGGAATCTCACTCCAATGACTCATGAAGCGCTTTGCTATGTGTGCATGACCGGCATTGTGATGCCGCCCCACCATGACATCACGCCTCGGGATCGTGGTCATGACAACCGGAGCCTCGAACTGAACGACGACTCCATCGCTATGCCTGAACTACACAATTCCGGTGGAAAGCGATGAACAGCAGTCACGATCGCGCGGCATGCCGAGGGTTCATCAGGACATCGATGAAAGACAGGCGCTGACAATGAACCCAATCGGCCTGCATGTTGTGCACTTGATCCCGTTTTGTCCTGCCGTCTCCGTCGGTGATCGTGGATGCGGTAGTCGATGATCCGGCGCGCCTGCGTCAGCGGATTACTGTCATGAAAAGTCAAGTGCAAGGCATGCAATGTAAAGCAGGAAGTGGCGCCAGGCCAGATGATTCACCGGTCGCCTCAGACACTCAGACAACAACCGCTTAAAGAAGATGGGGATCTAAAGCTTTCTCATCCAGTTCGACATTCTCAATATTCACATTTCAACTTGGAGATCCATCATGAACTTCCTTGACGGCCACCTGTATCCTGAGAACCAGCAGCCCCTGATCATCACAGCCGCTCCCTATGCGCCGGGCTGGATTCCCTCAGACTTCCCCGAAGATATCCCCGTCACAATGGAGGAGCAGATCCAGAAGGCGGTGGATTGCTACGAAGCCGGCGCCACCGTGCTGCATCTGCATGTACGTGAACCCGATGGCAAGGGCAGCAAGCGCCTGTCCATGTTCAATGAACTGATCGCCGGGGTGCGCGCCCGCGTGCCGGAAATGGTCATCCAGGTGGGCGGCTCCATCAGCTTCGCGCCTGAATCCGAGGGCCAAGCCGCCCAATGGCTAAGCGATGACACACGGCATATGCTGGCCGAACTCGATCCGAAGCCAGACCAGGTGACTGTCACCGTCAACACTACGCAGATGAATGTGACAGAGCATGCCGGTATAGACGACTTCAAGGGGGTTTCACGGGGATTCCCGCACCTCTATGCGACCTACAAGGACATGATCGTGCCCTCGAATCCCAGTTGGGCCGAAGAGCACATCCGACGCCTGACAGCCGCCGGAATTCAAAGTGAGTTTCAGTGCTACAACATCAACAGCTTTGAAACGATTGAGCGGATGATTCGCCGCGGCATCTACAAGGGACCACTCGTGATGAACTGGGTGGCTATCAGCGGCGGCATGGATCAAGCGAACATCTACAACCTGGCCAACTTCCTGCGTGCTGCGCCCGACGGCGCGGTGGTCACGGTGGAGAGTTCGGTGCTAAATGTGCTGCCCGTGAATATGATAGGCATTGCCTTGGGCCTGCATGTGCGGTGCGGCATCGAGGACGTGCTATGGAATCAGACCCGCACGGGCAAGATGAGCTCCGTCGAGCAGATTAAGCAATTGGTGCGTATCTCCGGCGAATTTGGTCGCCCCATAGCGACGGCGAAACAGGCACGGGAGATCATGAAGATTGGGGTCTTCTATGACACGGCGGAAGAGACGCTTCAGGCAAATGGCTTCGCGCCCAATCGTAACGGTGGCAACCAGGGATTCCTGCGCAAGCCGACCTGAAGCCTCTGCGGGAAATTGACATCATGTGGTGTATGAGTCGCCCAGCATTTTCTAGAGGCGGACTCAAACTGAAGTTGAAGTTCACCCACATCGACCGAAGTTTTTTGGCGAGATCGGGGTTGAAGTAAGGGCTAGCGAGCCGCAGGCGAACTGCGGAAGTCGATACATAACAGCAACCAGCTTGCATGGGACCAGAGTAAGTGCTTTGCATAGGACCGGAGTAACACGCTAAAGCGTGAACTCCGGTCGACAGCTAATGCGCCAACCCTGGTCGACAGGAGACAACATGGCGAAAGTCGTTAAATTCTACGAAACCGGCGGTCCCGAGGTCCTTCGTTTTGAGGACTTTGACGTTGGAGAGCCCGGACCGGGAGAGGTGCGCGTCCGTCACGTGGCAGTGGGTCTTAACTTTGCCGACACCTACTTCCGCGGAGGTACCTACGCAGTTCCGCTCCCCAGCGGACTCGGCAACGAGGCAGCCGGCGTGGTCGAGGCCATTGGTGCCGGCGTGACCCATCTGGCGGTCGGCGACCGTGTGACCTACACGGGCTTCATCAACACGCTGGGCGCCTACAGCACTGAGCGGCTGATTTCTGCCGCGCTGCTGATCAAGCTGCCGGAGCCCATCAGTTGCGAAGCTGCGGCGGCCATGACCATGCGGGGCTTGTCCGCCGCCTACCTGGTGCGCCGAATCTACCCTTTCAAGGCGGGCGACGCCGTGCTGCTGCATGCCGCAGCAGGCGGTGTTGGCCTGATCGTTTCGCAGTGGGCCAAATTGCTCGGTCTGACGGTGATCGGCACGGTTTCTACTGACGCCAAGGCCGAGGTGGCGCGCGCCCATGGCTGTGATCACACGATCAACTACAGTCATGAGGATGTGGCCAAGCGCGTGCGGGAACTCACCAACGGAGTGGGCGTGTCCGTGGTCTTCGACAGTGTGGGCAAGGACACCTTCATGTCCTCGCTAGACTCCCTCAAGCGCCGCGGCCTGATGGTCTGCGTCGGCACCGCTTCCGGCAAAATCCCGCCGTTCGATCCGCAAATTCTGGCCCGCAAGGGCTCGCTGTACCTGACCCGCCCGGGTCTCGCCGACTACATCGCCGATCCGGCCGAAAAGGCAGAACTGGTCGATGAGTTATTCAGCCATGTGGCTGCAGGCCGCATCCGCATCGAGATCAATCAGCGGTATGCCTTGGAGGACGCGGTGCGGGCACATCAGGATCTGGAGGCTCGAAAAACCACGGGCTCGTCCATCTTCGTGATTTGAGTGTGAGTGTGTCAGGCTGTTTGGCCTGCAAAACGTAGCGCAGTGATTCGGCACATCGGGTCAGGTTGTTCAAGACCCGCTGCCGGTAGCACTCTTCGTAGTACGCGGTGCCGCAATCCACATATTCCATGCTGTAGCGCAACGTGATGCAGAAGAGCGCCGCGATCTTGCGAGCGGTGGGAGTGACGGCCCTGGCGTTGCCGATCCGCGCTGTGAAAAACCTGCGCCGCATCGGTGGAGTGCGCGACCAGCCCATATCCCATTGATATTTTTCACGAACCCCAGCAATGACACCTTATTCGCCACCAACCATATTGATCGTTCCCGGCCTACGGGACCACGTCGAGGATCACTGGCAAACGATTCTTGCACGCAAACTGCCCAATGCGCGCGTGGTACCGCCGCTGGAACACGACAAGCTGAGCTGCGCGGCAAGGATCGAGGCGCTCGATCAGGCTCTCGCCAGCATCACCGGTCCCGTGGTGCTCGTGTCGCACAGTGCCGGGGTGATGACCACTGTGCACTGGGCGCAACATCATCAGCGCGAAATCAAGGGCGCGCTGCTCGCGGCGCCGCCGGATTTCGAAACGTCGCTGCCGGACGGCTATCCGACGCTGGAGGTGTTGCGTCAGAACGGCTGGCTGCCCACGCCACGAACCCGGCTACCGTTTCCGAGCATCGTGGCGGCCAGCACGAACGATCCCCTCGCGCGGATCGAAGCGGTCACACGACTGGCGAGCGCGTGGGGCAGCCGTTTGGTTGACGTCGGCGCTGTCGGCCATCTCAATTCCGCCTCGGGGTACGGTGAGTGGCCACGCGCTGTGGAATTCATCGGAGAACTGAGTTGAGGAGCGGACGTGACCAGTCAAAACATTCACGTCATGGCGTGTGAGTAAGAGAGAATGGCGTGCACTGTGAATGTCGCTGAACCTCGGCAAACAACGAGGGGGCACGTAGCCGATCGCAACAGACCTTTTCTGGAGATCGAGGCTTTCCTCGATTTCATCTGCCCGTGTTGCCTGATTGGCACGCGGCATTTGCGTGCCGCCATGAAACGTTTGACCGAATTGAGGCCGGAGATCGAGCTAAGGGTGGTATGGCGCTCGGCTCAGCTCTTGCCCAACACGCCTCCCGCAGGCGAACCCTATCGGGTTTTCTACCTTGCCCGTCTTGGCGGTTCCAAGGCGGTCGCGGCGCGACGGGCGCAGTTGCAGCAGGCGGGGCGCCCAGCCGGCATTACGTTCTCCTTCGATCAAAATCCGTTGCTTCCGAACACGGCGGCAGCCCATCGACTGTTGGCATAGACGCAGCCTGTCAGAACGCTTGGGAGCCATTCGGGCGGAAGGCAGCCGGAGTCGAACCGACCTGAGAGCGTCTGACGCCCTCAACTGGATTTGAAGTCCAGCCGCACCACCGGATGCGAATGCCTTCCTACGGTGATTGAACTACTTGAACTACCTGAACCACGCCCTGCAACTCAAACACTGAATCAAATCAGATCGAGCCAACGACTATCCGTGCGCATCAGATGCAGGCCACGGTGGAAGCGAGTATATCCAACCCGGTCGAAGAATTCCAAAAGCTGGATCGCACGCTTTCGGCCAAGACCAGTGACATCGCGAAACGGCGCGGCCGCTACAGTACCCGCATTTTTTTGCGCTTCGGAACCCGCAATCAAAGCCAGTTCACGAATCACCTCATGGTGATAAAAGAGGTCGCGCACAACCTGAAAAAGCTCACCCTGTCGCGCGAGCTTGCGCAGTAACTGCCGCACGCGGTCTTCGGATACCCCATGCGCGTTAGCCAGATCACGCACCCAGGGCGGATCGAAACGCCCGTCTTTCAGCGCCGGCAGCAGTGCTGCAGCGAGCGCGCGATCGGCGTCGTCGAGTGTCACCGCGTGGTCAGGCAGATGCAACCACGGCCCGCGTCTGACGATCTCGCCGCGCGCCGCCGCATCGTCGACTAGCGCGCGCCACAATGCATCTTCGACGAGCGGCGCTGCGATCCGCCGTAAGCGCGATACATCCGGGCCGAGTTCATCCGGCGAGCGTTCGTGGTACTGCTTTAGTGCCGCAATCAGCCGCGCATACAAGGCACGCCACGAAGCATAGGCGATCAACAACGCGTCATTACCGCCGGGGAGTTCCACAACGCGCGTGTCAGATGGCAACGCGAGCACGGCCGCCTGCATACCCGTCAGTCGTTCCAGCAACGAACGAGACAATCCATGCGGCGCCCTTGTCAGAAGCGAATCCAGCGCGCCGGTGTCGAGCATGACCTGAATCGCATCGAGCCACGCCAGCCGCTCTGCCGAGCGACGCTTACGCGAAGGCGCAAACGGATCGAGCACATGACCGCCCCCAACCGTGCGATTAGCCTGGGCATTGCGCACGACAAAGCGGTCGCCGGGAAGCGCACACACCGGCCGTTCGAACACAAGCTGCACACGCGCCCGCTGACCTGCGCCGAGCGTCTCCCCATCGAGCAACGCGACATGCGCCACCTGATGCTGCGTGCCCAGATGCACATGCAGCGGCGCCCAGTGCTCCAGCGTCAACGGTGCATCAGCGAGTAGCGTGAGCATGACGTCGATGCGTTCAGACGCCTGCCACAGCCGCGGATCGACGATCCAGTCGCCGCGATCGATTGCGCTCTTCTCGATGCCCGCCAGATTCAACGCACAGCGCTCACCTGCCCTTCCAGTCTCGGCCGGACGATTCTGCGCATGAATGCTACGTACGCGCACCGGTTGATTTTTCGGCGCGAGCAGCATCGTGTCACCGACCGCTACGCGTCCCGACACAACGGTCCCGGTCACGATCGTGCCCTGGCCCGCGAGCGTGAAGACCCGGTCGACCGCGAGACGGAACAGACCGTCGTCGCGCCTCATGCGCCACGCTACTGCCGCCGCGTGCAAATGTGCTTTCAACGCGGCCACGCCAAGGTCATCTTCACGCGTCGCGCAGGTATCGAACACGGGAGCGTCCTGCAGCACGCTGCCGCTCAGAAACGCTGTCACCTCGTCACGCACTGCCTGCAGCCGCTCAGCATCAACGCGATCTATCTTGGTCAGCGCTATCGCGCCGCGCTTGATGCCGAGCAGTTCCACAATCGCCAGATGTTCGCGCGTTTGCGGCATGACGCCATCATCGGCGGCGATCACGAGCAACGCGAAATCAATCCCGCTTGCTCCCGCGGTCATCGTATGGACGAGCTTTTCGTGGCCCGGCACATCGATCAGACCGAGCACGTCGCCGTTGTCGAGCGGCACGTACGCATAGCCCAGTTCGATCGAAATGCCGCGCGCCTTTTCTTCCTTGAGTCGATCCGTGTCGACGCCCGACAGCGCTCTCACCAGACTCGTCTTGCCGTGATCGATATGCCCGGCCGTACCTACGATCATGCCTGCATGTCCTTCAGTTGCTCGATCAACTGCGCTTCATCGGCGGCTTCGAGACAGCGCAGATCGAGACGCAATGCATCGTCCGCGATCCGGCCGATGACCGGCCGCGCCATCTCGCGCAAGCGCTTCTCGAGCGCGAGCAATTGACGGCCGCCGCGCTTGCCGTCGGCGGTCCTGATCACGAGGCCGTAGCTCGGCAGCACATCGACAGGCAATGCACCGCTGCCGATCTGACTGAACATGGGCTCGGTCTCCACGACATAGCGCTCTCCGGCCACACGCTGCAACACAGGCTGCACCCGCTGCGCGGTAAGCTGGATGTCGTCGCTCGGTCGCGTGAGCAAACGCAGCGTAGTCAGCCGCTCAGCGAGTTTTTCCGGCGCACGATACATCTGCAGCACAGGCTCCAATGCCGCGAGCGTCAGTTTGCCGACCCGCAGCGCGCGTTTGAGGGGATGCTTCTTGATCTTTGCGATCAGATCACGCCGGCCGACGATCAACCCCGCCTGCGGGCCGCCAAGCAGTTTGTCGCCGCTGAACGTGACAAGATCGGCGCCGGCTTCGATGGTTTCGCGCACGGTCGTCTCACGCGGCAAACCCCATTGAGCCAGATCGACCAGCGTGCCGCTGCCGAGGTCCACCGCAACGGCAAGACCGCGTGCGTGGGCGAGCGGCGCGATGGCGTCGACCCCGACCTCTTTGGTGAATCCGCTGATCGCGTAATTGCTCGTGTGGACTTTCATCAGCAGCGCGGTTTGCGGACCGATGGCTTCGTCGTAGTCCTTCAGATGCGTGCGGTTGGTGGTACCGACTTCGCGCAGCCTGGCGCCCGCGCGGCTCATGATGTCGGGAATGCGAAACGCGCCGCCGATTTCAACCAGCTCGCCACGCGACACGATCACTTCTTTCTTCGACGCCAGCGCGGACAACGTGAGCAACACAGCCGCGGCATTGTTGTTGACCACGGTCGCCGCTTCGGCTCCTGTCAGTTCGCAGATGAGTTCGTCGATCAGATCGTCGCGATCACCGCGCTTGCCGGTGCCGAGATCGAACTCGAGGTTGGCCGGTTGCGTGAGCGCTTTCATGACGGCTTGCACCGCTTCGTCAGGCAGCAATGCGCGGCCGAGATTGGTATGCAGCACGGTGCCAGTCAGATTGAAGACGCTGCGCAAGCGGGCCGCGTTGCGCCGGCGCAGCGTGGCTTCGACGGAGGCCCGCAGTTGCGCGATATCGAGCGCGCTCACCGACGCATCGCCGGACTGCGCGCTGGCGCGCCAGGTGTCGAGTGCGTGACGCAGGGCGCCCAACACCTGCGTACGGCCGAACTCCGTCAGCAACGCCGCAAACTCGGCAGACGCCATCACCTTTTCCACCGACGGCACGCGCGCCATCAGCGCCCGCAATTCAGAGCCGGTTACATCGCTCACGAAGCAATCCTCTTTCTCAGTCGGATTCGCCGGAAGAATCATCAGCCGCAGGATCGGCCTGTTCCGGCCAGAGCCACGGATGCGGCGACGCGCGCCGATAACCTTCCGCTCCCATCAGCAGGTCCAGCGTGAGACTGGCGAGATCATCCGCGAACGGTTCGAAATCGTAGTCCTTCGACTGAATGCCGATCTTCCGGTAAGTATGGCATTCGTCGCACGACTCCGCCTTCAAGGATGCATTCTTCGAATCGGCTTCTCGCGTGGCCTCATCGGCGTCCTGCGAGCCGACTGCGTGATAGGCAATGCCTTTGGTCGAATCGCAGTTAGAGCATTTCGCGCGGACCATGTGCCACTCCGTCGCACACAGGCCGCATTGCAGGTAACGGTAATTGTCATACGCACCGCCCACGCGCACCATGCTAGCCACCGGATGCGATCCGCACACCGGACACAGGCCTAACGTCTCGATGTACGGCACCTCGCGCTTGTCGATGTCGGCAGCGAGGTCGGTCCATACGACTTGCAGCGCGGCCATGATGAACGGCGCGCTCGCCGGATCGACTTCCTCGAAGCGCTGCGCGAAAATCGCGTCGGCCTGGGCTTCGAGAGTGACTTTATCGAGTATTCGCAGTCTGGCGAGGAGCGCTTCGAGCGGCGGTGTGAGTGAACCGGCAGCTTGCACCTTGTCGAGCAATTGAAGCAAAACCCCGTGCCACGCGGGATCGCGCACGCCGGAGAGCGCCGGAATCAGCGGCATGGAATGCTGCTGCGCACTCGCGATCAACTCGGCGCTGGGCGGTTTCGCCTTGAAGCCGGTAATCACGGCTTGCTGCGCGTCCGCGAGCACGGCCATCAGACGCAAATAGCCGGCGATCGGATTGCTGAGCGCCGCCAATTGACGCAGCCGCGCGGCGCGCGCCGAAAACACCGCCAGCCGTTCCGGCGTACGGATGCGGGGAATCGCCGTGTGATCGAGCGATTCGATATCGCCGGCCTCAAGAATGCGTTGAACCAAAGTATCGACCTCTGAAAACTGCGCTGAAAACTGAAGAGCCGCCGCAGTTTGTCGAACAGGGGCGGCGGCTCGGGGTGCGTGGCAAATTGCGCCACGCGTATTTCCGATCCTACTTGCCGATGATTTCCTTGAACCAGTTCGGATGATGCTTTCTCGCCCAGCCGTAGGTCACAGTCCCGCGCGTCATCGCGCCGATCGAGCCCTTGATCCACAACGCCGCATAAATATGCACGACGATGCCGACGATCAACACGAACGCAGCCGCAGCATGAACCAGCGCCGCGAGGCGGATGATCTCGATCGGGAAATAGAACGAGAAATAGCGCCGCCAGATCACAATGCCGCTCGCCAGCAACAGCAGCAGGCAAATCACCATAGTGAAAAATAGCAGCTTTTGACCGGCGTTGTACTTTCCGATCGCAGGGAGCTTTTCCTCACGATTGTTGAGCACGTCGTCGATCTGCCTCATCCACTGGATGTCGGCTTTGTCCAGATAATTGTGATGCCAGAAGCGCAACGCAAGAATCAGGAACGACAGGAACATCACGCAACCGACAAACGGATGCAAAATCCGCGTCCATTGGCCGCCGCCGAAGATCGCGTACAGCCACGACATCGCCGGATGGAACATGGCGAGGCCGGACAGCGCCAGCAGAACGAACGTGATGGCGGTGATCCAGTGATTCGTCCGTTCATTCGGCGTGTAGCGCTGGATCAGGCTGTTGCCCTTCACGTCTTTCAGCACAACGTGCTCGTGATTGTCAGCGTGCTTCATCGGATGCCTCCCGCGAACGGCGTGCTTCATCAGCTTCGTGCTGTGCTTCGGCTTCTTCCGCCTCCGTCACCTCGTTCGGACCGACACGGGTGTAGTGGAAGAACCCTGCCACTGCAGCAAACGCGATCCCTGCCAGCGCCAGCGGTTTCGCCAGACCTTTCCATAGGTAAACCATCGCGCTGATCTTCGGATTCTGCGGCAAACCGTGATACAGGTTGGCTTTGTCGGCGTGGTGCAGCACATACATCACATGCGTGCCGCCCACGCCGGCAGGATCGTACAAACCGGCGTTCTGGAAACCGCGCTCCTTCAGATCGACAATCCGATCCGCCGCCTGCTGCTTCATGTCCTCCTTGGTGCCGAACATGATCGCGCCGGTCGGGCAGGTCTTCACGCACGCCGGCTCCTGACCGACAGCCACGCGATCCGAACACAGCGTGCACTTGTACGCACGGTTGTCCTTCTTCGAAATGCGCGGCACGTTGAACGGGCAACCGGTGATGCAATAGCCGCAGCCGATGCAGTTTTCCTCGTGAAAATCCACGATACCGTTCGTGTACTGCACGATCGCGCCCGGCGAAGGGCAGGCCTTCAGACAGCCTGGATCCTCGCAGTGCATGCAGCCGTCCTTGCGGATCAGCCACTCGAGATCGCCTTCGGTGTTCTCGTACTCCGAGAACCGCATGACGGTCCACGAATGCTCAGACAGATCGCGCGGGTTGTCATAGATGCCGGTTGTCGTGCCGATCTCGTCGCGCAGATCGTTCCACTCCATGCAGGCCGTCTGACACGCCTTGCAGCCAATGCACTTCGATACGTCGATGAGCTTGGCGACCGTGCCCGTCACCGGCTCACGCACTTGCGGTTCGGGCAAGGTCGTGGCCGAGAGGCGTTTGATATCCAGTGATTGCAGTGCCATCTCTTTTCCTTATGCCTTTTCGACCTTGACGAGGAACGACTTGAATTCCGGTGTTTGCGAATTCCCGTCGCCCACGGAAGGCGTCAGCGTATTGACGAGATAACCCGGCTTCGCGAGCCCCTTGAAGCCCCAATGCAACGGCAACCCGACTGTCTGGACCTTTTTCCCTTCGATCATCAGCGGCTTGATCCGCTTGGTGACGAGCGCCACGGCGATGATGTGCCCGCGATTGGACGACACCTTCACGCGATCCCCCGCGACCACGCCCACCTCCTTCGCCAGATCCTCGCCGATCTCCACAAACTGTTGCGGCTGCACAATCGCGTTCAAACGCGCGTGCTTGGTCCAGTAGTGGAAATGTTCGGTCAGACGATACGTGGTGGCCGTATGCGGGAAGTTCTCATGCGTGCCGAAAGCGGCCCGATCGTCCGGGAACACGCGCGCCGCCGGACTGCTGACGACCGCCTTGTTATCCGGATGCAGCGGGTTGTAGCCGAGCGGTGTTTCGAACGGTTCGTAGTGCTCGGGGAATGGACCTTCCACCAGACCGTCGCGCGAGAAGAAGCGCGCCACGCCCTCCGCATTCATGATGAACGGATTCATGCCGTTTTCAGGCGGCTCGTCCACCTTGAAGTCGGGAATGTCCGCACCGCTCCACGTCTTGCCGTTCCACGCGATCAGCTTGCGCGTGGAGTCGAACGGTTTGCCGCTGACGTCGCACGAAGCACGGTTGTACAGAATCCGCCGGTTCGCAGGCCACGCCCATGCCCAGTTCAACGTATTGCCGATGCCGGTCGGGTCCGAATTGTCGCGGCGGCCCATCTGGTTGCCCGCCTGAGTCCACGAACCGCAGAAGATCCAGCAACCGCTCGCAGTGCTGCCGTCGTCGCGCAATTGCGCGAAGCCCGCCAACTGCTCGCCCTTCTTCGCGAGCACCTTGGTTTTGTCGGTGGCGTCGGTCACGTCGGCGAGCGCCTTGCCGTTGAACTCCATGGCGATTTCTTCAGGCGTCGGGCTTTCCGGATCGGAGTAAGGCCAGCTCATGTTGAGAATCGGATCGGGATATTTGCCGCCGTTCTCCTTATAAGCCTTACGAATGCGCAGCCACAGCCCCGACATGATCTCGAGGTCGCTCTTCGCCTCGCCCGGCCCGTCGGCGCCCTGCCAGTGCCACTGCAGCACGCGGCTGGAACTGACCAGCGAGCCGCGTTCCTCAGCGAAACAGGTGGCAGGCAGACGGAAAACTTCGGTTTGAATCTTCGACGGATCGACGTCGTTGAACTCGCCGAAGTTCTTCCAGAACTCCGACGTTTCGGTGGCGAGCGGATCCATGATGACGAGCCACTTCAGTTTGGCCAGACTCGCGCCGATCTTCGCCTTGTTCGGCGCCGCGGCAAGCGGGTTGAAGCCCTGCGCGATGTAGCCGGTCATCTTGCCTTGATTCATCAGCTCGAAGACCTGCAGCATGTCGTATGACTTATCGAGCTTCGGCAGATAGTCGTAGCCGAAGTTGTTCTCGGCGGTCGCGTTATCGCCCCACCACGACTTCATGAAGCTGACATGAAACGCGCGGTAGTTGCGCCAGTAGCTCAACTGGTTCGGCCGCAACGGCTGGCTCGCGCGCTTCGTGATGAAGGCGTCGAAGTCCTGCTCGGCTTCCATCGGCAGCGTCATGTAGCCCGGCAACAGGTTCGACATCAAACCCAGGTCGGTTAAACCCTGAATGTTCGAGTGACCGCGCAGCGCGTTCATGCCGCCGCCCGCAATGCCGATGTTGCCCAGCAGCAATTGCACCATCGCGCCGGTGCGGATGATCTGCGCGCCGATCGAGTGATGCGTCCAGCCGAGCGCGTACAGGATCGTGCCGGCACGCCCCGGGACGGCCGTCGACGCCAGCATCTCGCACACCTTGAGGAATTTGTCCTTCGGCGTGCCGCAGGTCCGCTCGACCTGCTCGGGCGTATAGCGCGAGTAGTGCTGCTTCATCAACTGATAGACGCAGCGCGGGTGCTGCAGCGTCGGATCGATTTTGGCGTAACCGTCGTCGCCAATCTCGTAGTCCCACGTGCTCTTGTCGTAGCTGCGTTTATCCGCGTCGTAGCCGGAATACAGGCCGTCCGTGAACGAGAAATCCTCGCGCACGATGAACGGCATATCCGTGTAATTCTTGACGTACTCGTGCTGAATCTTGTCGTTGGTGAGCAAATAGTTGATCACCCCGCCCAGGAACACGATGTCCGAGCCGGTCCGAATCTGCGCGTAGTAGTCCGCGACCGAGGCCGTACGCGTAAAGCGCGGATCGACCACGATCAACCTCGCCTTGCGATGCGCCTTCGCTTCCGTGACCCACTTGAAACCGCACGGGTGCGCCTCGGCCGCATTGCCGCCCATCACCAGAATCACATCCGCGTTCTTGATGTCGACCCAATGGTTCGTCATCGCTCCACGGCCAAACGTCGGGGCAAGACCTGCCACCGTCGGGCCGTGTCAAACACGTGCCTGATTATCGAATGCGAGCATGCCAAGACTGCGGACAGTCTTGTGCGTCAAATATCCCACCTCATTGCTACCGGCCGATGCTGCGAGCATGCCGGTGGTCAGCCAGCGGTTGACCTTCTTGCCGTCTTCGGTCGTCTCGACGAAGTTGGCATCGCGGTCCTCCTTCATCAGTTTGGCGATACGATCGAGCGCGTCTTCCCAGGAAATCCGCTTCCATTCATTCGATCCAGCCGCGCGGTACTCCGGATACTTCAGACGGCTCGGACTGTGAATGAAGTCGATCAGGCTCGCGCCCTTCGGGCACAACGTGCCGCGGTTCACCGGATGATCGGGATCGCCTTCAATGTGGATGATGCTGGACTTTGCATTCTTGGCGTTGTCGCCAAGCCCATACATCAGGATGCCGCAGCCCACCGAACAGTACGGGCAGGTGTTGCGGGTTTCAGTTGTGCGCGACAGTTTGTACTGACGAACCTCGGCTAGCGCAGGTGCCGGAGAGAAGCCCATGAGGGCCAAACTTGATCCGGCGAGCGTGGTGGCGGAGACCTTCAAAAACTGTCGCCGGGACATGTGGGTCATGTAATGGCCTCGGCTCTTTTCGGGATACTAATAACGATTATAGAGGCCGATATGAAGTCTTGCAGCCAGACGGGCACGTCATCAACGTCGTTAAATATGAAGCGCCGCAGCCGGTTTCAATGAATCTGGGCACTATTCCTCTTGCATCAGTTGATTGCGTCCGCAACGACCAAGACCGTGGGCGCCCGCTGTCCTGCGCCGCGCGCGAACAACCGCCATAATGTGGTTATTCGAAGCCTGAAATCCGCGCCACACATGACCGACACCCTCCCCACCGCAAACCCTTCGCCCCGCCTGACCAGCCTGTCGCATGGCGGAGGCTGCGGCTGCAAGATCGCCCCCGGCCTGCTTGCCGATCTGCTCAAGCGCAGCGCGCCGCTGCCGTTCTTTCCCGACCTGCTGGTCGGCAACGATACCGCCGACGACGCCGCCGTCTACCGGCTCAACGACGAGCAGGCGATCGTCGCCACCACCGATTTCTTCATGCCGATCGTCGACGACCCGTTCGACTTCGGCCGCATCGCCGCAACCAATGCGCTGTCCGACGTCTACGCCATGGGCGGCAAGCCGATCATGGCGCTGGCGATCGTCGGCATGCCGATCAATGTGCTGCCGCACGACGTGATCGCGGCGGTGCTGAAGGGTGGCGAGTCCGTCTGCGCCGAAGCCGGCATTCCCCTCGCCGGCGGTCATTCGATCGATTCGGTGGAACCTATTTACGGCCTGGTAGCGATCGGTGTGGTCGATCCGCGGCGTGTCAAACGCAACGCCGGTGCGCGGGCAGGCGACGTGCTGATCCTCGGCAAGCCGCTGGGCGTGGGTGTGTTGTCGGCGGCGTTGAAAAAGGACCGGCTCGATTCAAACGGCTATGCCGCGATGATCGCGGCCACGACCAAACTCAACCGGCCGGGCGCGGCGCTGTCCACGCTCGACGGCGTGCATGCCCTCACGGACATCACCGGTTTCGGCTTGCTGGGCCATACGCTGGAATTAGCCCGCGGGTCGAATCTGACCGCCCGCGTGCGCTATGCGGATCTGCCGTGGCTGCCGGACGTGGTCAGCTTCGCCCAGGCCGGCATTTTTACCGGCGCTTCGGGGCGCAACTGGGACGCTTACGGTCAGGACATTGTTTTGCCTTCCTCATTGCCGTCGACGGCTCGCACCCTGCTCACCGATCCGCAAACCTCGGGCGGCCTGCTGGTGTCGTGCGCGCCAGAAGCCGTCGACGAAGTGCTCGCCCTGTTTCGCGCCGACGGTTTCGACGAGGCGTGCGTAATCGGGGAAATGGTCAGCGGAGAACGGCGAGTCGAGGTGATCTGAGGCGCGGACGGACCGACGGACAAAGCGAGGCACGGGCCTGGCAGATGGCTTCGTATTTCGCCTGATGCATGGCCTGGCATATGGCTTGAAGGCGAAACGGAACGGCTCGCCAGCCGGCATTGACGGCGCATGCGATAATTTCGCTTCTGCCGCCGGTCCGTTTCGTCCGTAACCCCTTGAAAAACCTACTTGTCAGCCTAGATCAAGCCGGTGATTTCGATGAAATCATCGACGTGCGCACGCCTTTAGAATTCGCCGAAGACCACATTCCCGGCGCGCTCAACGCGCCTGTGCTGAGCAACGAAGAGCGTGTTCTGGTCGGCACGACTTACAAGCAGGTCTCGCCATTCGAAGGCACCCGGATCGGCGCGGCGCTGGTTGCGCGCAACATCGCGCACCACCTGGAAACGACTTTCGCCGACCGGCCGCGCAACTGGCGGCCGCTGATCTATTGTTGGCGCGGCGGGAAACGTTCGGGTTCGGTCACGACGTTGTTCAATATGATCGGCTGGCAGGCACGTCAGCTGGACGGCGGCTATAAAAGCTATCGGCGCGCGACGCTGGACACCCTCGAGACGTTGCCGAAGAAGTTCAACTACATCGCGATAGTGGGCCCGACCGGCAGCGGCAAGACACGCCTGCTCGAGGCGCTGCGCCTGGCGGGCGCGCAGACGCTGGATCTCGAAGCGCTGGCTGCCCATCGCGGCTCGCTGCTGGGCGCGTGGGCAGGCATTGAGCAGCCGTCGCAAAAGCGCTTCGACACGCTGCTGGTGAGCGCCCTGCGCACGTTCGATCCCAAACGGCCGGTGTTCGTCGAAGCGGAGAGCCGGCGGATCGGTTCGATTGCGCTGCCGCTCGCGCTCCTCGACACGTTTCATCAGGGCGCCTGTGTCGAAGTGTTATCGAGCCATGAAGACCGCGCGGCGTTCCTGCTGCACGACTATGCGCATCTGTTCGACGATCCTGAATCGTTGAAAGCGCAGTTGCAGAAGATGATCGGTTTGCATAGCCGCGAACGTGTCACGGGCTGGCAACACCTCGTCGATGAAAATAGCCGGGCCGAGCTCGCTCGCGAGCTGATCGGGCAGCACTATGATCCAGCGTATGCGCGCAGCAGCCATCAGCATTTCGTGCAGTTGCCGCGGGCGTTGCAAATGAATTTTCGGCCCAACGACACCGATCTCGTTGAACAGGCAAAAGCCCTGCTTGCCCAACTCGATAACAGCGCGCTCGCTGTCATCTGACTAAAAACTAACGTTTAAGACCATCCAATATGCAATCAACCCTTCGGCAGCCCCGCGTCGCCCTTGGCTGGATCGTGTTCCTGCTGATCGCCGTCGTCGGCCTCTTCTATGTGAAGTGGTTTCCGTACTACAACCGCGCGTTCGTCGCCGCGAGTCAGCATTCCATCGGCAAGTCGATCCTGATGGGCACGGCGTCGAGCGCACCGGCGGCCTCGTGGCAGGCGGCCATCGATTACGCGCTGGCCTACGGCAAGGCGATCTGGCAAGCCATGGTGCTCGGCCTTCTGCTGGGCTCGGCGGTACAGGCGCTGATTCCGCCGCAATGGGTCGCACGCGCGCTCGGCCGGACCGATTTCAGCAGCGTGGTGAAGGGCGGCCTGATGTCGTTGCCGGGCATGATGTGCACGTGCTGCGCGGCGCCGGTCGTGGCCGGCTTGCGCGCCCGTCAGGCCGCACCGGGCGCGGCGATCGCGTTCTGGCTGGGCAATACCGCTTTGAACCCGGCCACGCTGATCTTCATGGGCTTCGTGCTCGGCTGGCAATGGATGGGTTTGCGGCTCGCCCTCGGCCTCGTGATGGTGTTCGGCCTCGGCTATCTGGTGAACCGCATGGTCACGCCGAAGGAAGCCGAAGCGTCGCGCGAAGCCATGGTGCAACTCGTCACCACCGACGATCCGGGCACCGCGTTCACACGCTGGGTGAAAATCCTCGGAACAATGACGCTGCGGCTGATTCCTGAGTACATCGTCCTGGTGCTGATTCTCGGCGCAGCGCGAGCATGGCTGTTCCCGCACATCGGACCCAGCATCGATAACAGCCTGCTGTGGATCGTCGCTTTGGCGATCGCCGGAACCTTGTTCGTGATTCCGACCGCGGGCGAAGTACCGATCATTCAGGCCATGCTCTCCTTCGGCATGGCCGCAGGCCCGGCCGGCGCGTTGCTGATGACGCTGCCGCTGATCAGCGTGCCGTCGATGGCCATGCTTGGGCGCTCGTTCCCCAGGCGCGTGCTGACGGTCGTGGCGCTGGCCGTGGTGGTTTGCGGGGTGGTCAGCGGGTTATTGGCTATTGCATTGGGGTTTTAAAGCATGAAACGTATTGCAGCATTCGCAGCTACTAGCTGGTCAGCCGCGGCCCTTCTTTACTTCGGACAGCATTCGGTAGCGCTGATCGTGGTAAGCGGGGTTGTCGTGCTGGCCGGCTTCGACCTGCTCCGTCCTTGACGGGATCTACGTCGGACGAATCGTCGCCGACTCGAGCGCCATCCTGCGACGCGCGCCGATCAGCGCGGCCAAAGCCGTGCCAATCCCTAACGCGAACAGGCACGCTGTCGGCACCAGCATCGGCGCGACATGGCTGTGTGCCACCTTGCCGACATAAGGCATCAGGTTCTGCCCGGCAAAGCCGCCGAGATTGCCGATCGCGTTGATCGCCGCCACGCTCGCTGCGGCTCTTGCGCCGGAGAAGAACCGCGGGGGCAGCGACCAGAAGCAGGGATAGAGCAACGGGATACACGCCCCGCCGAGACACAGCGCGGCGAAACGCAACGACGGGGTCGGCAGGACGAGGCTCGACGCAAAGCAAACGACGCCGATGCCGGCCACCACGCTCATTGCCTTCAACACGACGCGCTCACGCTTGAGCTTGCCGGGCAGCCACAGCAGAAGCAGTGTCGCGAGCGCCCACGGAATCATGTTCAGCAGACCGTTCAGCGACGACGACACGCCATCGCTTTTCAGCAGCGTCGGCATCCAGTAGGTCACCCCGTACAACGACGTCGACATCAGCATGTATGTCAACGCGAACATGAGAACCTTCGGATCGAGCAAGGCACCCCATGGCCGCGTCGCCTTGGCGTCATCCGACGCTTCCCGCTTGAGCGCGGCGATGACGACGTCCTTCTCCTGCTGCGAAAGGAACGGCGCTTCCTGCACGGAATTCGGCAAGAATTTGAGCGCGACGAACGCAATCAGAATGGCGGGAATGCCAGTGGCGATAAACACCCACTGCCAACCCGCGATGCCCCATGTGCCGCCCAACGTCAGCAGAAGGCCACCGACCAGCGAGCCCAGCATGTTGGCGAGCGAACTGCCCAGCGTGAAGAACCCCAGCACCTTGGTGCGATAGCTTTGTGGGAACCACTGCGTGAGGTAGTAGATGACGCCGGGATAAAAACCGGCTTCGGCAACGCCCAGTGCGAAGCGAAAGGAATAGAAGACGGGCAGCGAACGCGCGAACGCCATCAGCACCGTGACCACGCCCCAGGTCATCATGATGCGGGCGAGCCAGGTCCGCGCGCCGAAGCGATGCAACGCCAGTGTGCTGGGCACCTCGAAGATGAGATAGCCGATGAAGAACAGCGAGGCGCCCAGCCCGTATGACGCTTCCGTCATGCCGAGAGCATGCACCATCTCCAGCTTGGCGAAACCGACGTTCTGGCGGTCGATAAACGAAATCAGAAACATGACGATCAGAAGCGGCATCAGCCGCCACGCCATCTTCTTCATTACCTGCTGCTCAAATCCTGCCTGCGTAGACATGTCCGCTCCGGTTTTCTCGCCGGCCGCCATCGACACTCGCCTCGCGGCATGGCAGCCGCTACGTCGAGGGAAACGGCCAGATTGATGTAGTCATATATATGTTTATATGAACTGGCATCGGACACCATGAGGTGATACCCGAATAGGCGCATGCGGCCCCAGCGGTCCTGGCGGCGCTGCGTTCAAAAAGCGGGGTGAGGTTGAGGCGGATCAGCTCCGCTGTATTCCAGCGGGCCGCCGACTCAGCGGATTTCCACCTGGTACTGAAACGTCGTGGCGGCGCCGCGCGTGCTGCGCCATTCGAACGGCGTGCCCGCGAAGTCCGACGCGACACGCTGGACCTGAATGACAGGGCTGCCGACCGCTACATCGAGAAGCGAGGCATCGTCGGATGTAGCTTGTTCTACTCTTAAGATTTCCGTAGCGGACGCCACGATCTGCCGGCAAAGACGCTCATACAACGGATACAGCAAGTCCTCGAAATCGCCGAGCGGCAACGTGGCCAAGGGTTCGAAACGCGCACGCGGCAACCAGATTTCTTCAGACAGAACCGCTTGGCCTTCGATCAGCCGCACACGCGAAAGGTGGATCGCTTTCTCGGAGGCTTTCATCCGCAACGTAGAGCGAATTTCTTCGCCAGGTTTCACGATCTCGCGCTTGAGCACGCGCGCGGTCGGCCGCACCGGCTCGCCGTCGCGCGACTTGAAACGGAAGAAGCGAAACAGCGACGAATCGAAACGGGGCCGGCGAATAAATGTGCCCTTGCCCTGGCTGCGCGTGAGCACGCCGTCGACAACGAGCAGATCAATCGCTTTACGAACCGTGCCAGTGGAGACGTTATAAAACTGCCCCAACTCAGCCTCGGTGGCGATGGGTTCCTCCAGGGCCCACTCACCTGCAGCAATCCGGCCAACCAGGTCGTCACGCAATTGCTGATAACGGGGCAACCGACCATCCGGCTTGGTCACGAAAGAGGTTGCGTCCATAGCATTCATATAGTTGTTCAGAGGAGTAACTACTGTACAACATCCCACAACAGCAACGGGAGCAAGGGTTAATACTCAATGACTTTTGGCGGCTTTGCGACCACCATTCATGTAGTCATATATATGACTACATGATAAGCACGACGGAGACGGCTATGTTCACGTGGTACAAACAAGGCACGCCCCTTGAACGCAACACCTTCTGGGGGTGCTTTGCGGGTTGGGGGCTCGACGCGCTCGATGTGCAGATGTTCACCCTGGCCATCCCCGCGATCATTGCCGCGTACGGCATCGACCACACGCAGGCCGGCGCGATCAGCAGCGTGACGTTGATATCTTCGGCGCTCGGCGGCTGGATCGCAGGCGCGTTGTCGGACCGCATCGGACGCGTTCGGACGTTGCAAATAACGATCCTCTGGTTCGCCGGCTTCACCTTTCTCTGCGCGTTCGCCCAGAACTTCCCGCAACTCCTGGTTCTCAAGGCGCTTCAAGGATTTGGATTCGGCGGCGAGTGGGCGGCAGGTGCGGTACTGATGGCGGAAACCATTCGCACCGAACACCGCGGCAAGGCGATGGGTGCCGTGCAAAGCGCCTGGGCGGTCGGTTGGGGCGCGGCCGTGCTCGTGTATGCCGCGGCGTTCTCCTGGTTACCCTCGGACACCGCATGGCGCGTGATGTTCGCCGTCGGCCTCGTGCCGGCCGGCCTGGTTCTATTCGTGCGGCGCAATCTGAAGGAACCGGCACGCGTCGCGCCGGCAAGCGCTGCTCCCAAGGTCTCGGTGCTCGGGCAGATAACCCAGGTCTTCCAGCCGCGCGTGCTCCGGACCACCGTGATCGGCGCCGTGCTGGGCACCGGCGCTCACGGTGGGTACTACGCGATCATGACATGGCTGCCCACCTTCCTCGCCAAAGAACGGCACCTGTCGGTTCTGAACACCGGTGGCTATCTGGCGGTCGTCATCGTGGCCTTCTGGTGCGGCTGCATGGCGAGTGCTTATCTGCTCGACCGCATTGGCCGCCGGCGCAACGTCGCCCTCTTCGCGTTCTGCTGCATCGTGACGGTTCTCGCTTACGTGATGCTGCCGCTGACCAACACGCAAATGCTCGTGCTGGGCTTCCCACTCGGCTTGTTCGCCGCGGGCATCCCAGCGAGCCTCGGCCCGCTTTTCAACGAACTGTATCCGGCTGACATGCGCGGCACAGGCGTCGGATTCTGCTACAACTTCGGACGGATCGCCTCGGCGGGTTTCCCTGTGCTCGTCGGCTACATGAGTCATTCGATGTCGCTCGGTATGGCAATCGGAATCGACGCGGCCATTGCTTACGGCCTCGCGATGATCGCTGTGTTGCTGCTTCCCGAGACGCGCGGCAAACGTCTGCGTGGCGTGGTGCCCGAATCGGCGCCCGATGCCGTCGACAACGCGCGATTGACCCTGGACCCGCCGCGGGGCTGATCATGAGTGCTCCCGTATCCCTCGCTCAGTCCCACTCCTGCCGCGTGGACACTCACGCGCACGTCTTCGAGAGAGGCTTGCCGCTCACGGATAGCCGGCGCTACGCGCCTGGCTACGACGCAACGCTCGACACGTATTTGCAATTGCTGAACGCGCACGACATCGGGCGCGCGGTTCTCGTGCAACCGAGCTTTCTCGGGACGGACAATCGCTACCTGCTGCAAGCACTGTCGCGAGACACGCATCGCTTAAGGGGCGTAGCGGTGGTTGCGCCCGATGCTTCAGAGGAAGCGCTAGCCGAGCTGCATGGTCGAGGCATAACCGGCATACGGCTCAATCTGATCGAGCAGGCATTGCCGGATCTGGGAGAGAAATCATGGACGCCGTTGTTCGAACGATTGTCAAGACTGGGTTGGCACATCGAACTACACCGGAATGCGCAGGACCTGGCACCGATGCTCGACCGGTTGCTGGAAGCCGGCGTACCCGTGGTCGTCGATCATTTCGGACGCCCCGACCCTGAGAAAGGAATTCACGATCCCGGCTTCAAGACCTTGCTCGGTTATGGCGGAACCGGCCGCGTGTGGGTCAAGCTCTCGGGCGCCTACCGATGTGCGGTTCCCGGTTCTGCCTTTGTGCATGAGGCGACGAGCCAGCTTGTCGAACACTTCGGTGCTGAGCGGCTGATGTGGGGAAGCGACTGGCCCCATACGCAGTACGAACAGGTGATGAACTACGGCCAGTCGTTATCGACGCTATTGGAACTCGGCCTGGACGCAGCGATGGTCGACACGATTCTATGCACGACCCCTGCGTTGTTCTACGGATTCGAACAGCGAACGAATCAGGCTGTGGCGAAATACAGGCAATACGAAGGGGAGAAACTGACAGGACAGCCGCACGATGACGACGTGCGCCGATGCGATGCGAGAACATGACAGTAGACGAAAGCGGAACCGCTTTCGTCTACGTCACATATGCGTTGGTAGGCTCGATTGGATTCGAACCAACGACCCCCACCATGTCAAGGTGGTGCTCTAACCAACTGAGCTACGAGCCTTTAGAGGCGCGAATTATAGAGACTCCGGGCGCGTCGCACAAGCCCTGCGCGGCAAGTATGTTCGCGGACGAGCGTCCGCCGGTTCGTTCGGTAATTCGTACGCGGTTCGTTGTTCAACCCGCTTCAGTTCGTCGACATCCACTCGGTCTGCACGTCCAGCGGAAAAACTGGCCGCTTCACGTGCTCGAACTTGAACAGCCCGTAATCCGAACTCGTCACACCGCGGCTATCGCACTCCACCAGTCCGGCGGCGATCGGCACAAAAACCGGCCGGCAGTACATGCGTGATTTGAGCAACAGGAAACGCGCGCGGCGCGGATCGATGCCGACGCTCTCGAATACGCCGAGGTCCCAGGGTTCATGCGTGCGCTCGGTCATCACGAGCTTGACCGTGCCGGTGTCGAGCACCGCCGCGCGCCCCATGAACGCGCGCTGACCTGTGTAGGTCGGGCCGCTGATCACGTATTCGCCATCGGTCAGCGCACGCACTACACCGGTCACAGCGACCGGCGGCTGCGGCGTCACCGCGCTGCTTGCGACCTTGTTGCCGATCGTCACCGTCACCGTGCTGCCGACGCCCGCCGCCATCAGCGCCGCGACGGCCTGCGGATCGCATAACGGACCGCTTACGACCCCTTCGAGCTTCTGCTTAAGCGCCTCCTCCAGCAGGTCCATCGTGTCGCACGTGCCGCCCGACATGCAGTTGTCGCCGTGATCGAGCAATAGCACGGGTTTGTCCGCGCCCTGCGCGAGCGCTGCGGCCTGTGCGACCGATTCGGCCAGCGGCGCGCTGCGATAAACGAAATCCTCGCGCTCGTTCCAGATCTGTCGCGCGATGCGCTCCGCCACGGCTTCCGCCTGCGCACGCTCGCCGTTCGCCACCACCACGACGCTGATACACGGCGCCTCGATATCAGCGAGCGAGAAGCCGGACAGCACCGACACAGCAAGCATGCCATCGGCCTCTGCCGCGCGCGCGGCGGCTACCGCGCGCTTCATCGCGCCTTCGGCCGTCGCGCTGCGCAGCGTATGCGTGAGCAGCGGCGGCTGGCGCCATGCGATCACTGGCTTCGCCCTGCCGTGGACCAGGTCGAACAGCAAACGCGCCGCATGCGCGCCGGTCTCGTACATATCGACGTGCGGATAGGTTTTGAAACTGACGATCACGTCGGCGTTGTCGATCATCTTCTGCGTGACGTTGCCATGCAGATCGAGTGCGACAGCAATCGGCGCATCGGGCAGCGCGGCGCGCACGCGTTCGAGCAGATCGCCTTCGCCGTCGTTCGTATTCTCGGCGACCATCGCACCGTGCAGGTCGAGCATCACGGCATCGCAGCCCGTTGTGGCCGCAACGATTGCATCGCAGATCGCGTCGTACGCGGCGGCTTCGACGGGTCCGCTCGGATTCGCCGATGCGGAAATGGGCGTCACGATTCCAGCATGCTCGCGCTCGGCTGCATCGATGAACGCGGCCATTGCCGTCTGCATGCCCTTGTTGTCGTTGAGCGCGTCTTCGCCGTAGCTCGGGCCATTGCGGCCGAACGCTGCAAGTGGCGTGGCCACTGGCGAGAACGTGTTGGTCTCGTGGTTCATCCTTGCAATCAGGACTTTCATGCTTCCGTGCCCCCCGCCACTTGCGCGGCGTTCAGCATCGCCTGCAACAGCACGTTGCAGCCGGCTTCCAGATGGTCCGCGCGTGCGTCTTCGATTTCGTTGTGGCTGATGCCGTCCTTGCACGGTACGAAGATCATCGCTGCGGGTGCGACACGTGCGAGATAGACGGCGTCGTGACCAGCGCCGCTGATGACGTCCATCGACGAAAAACCGAGCGTGTCCGCACCTTGCTGAACCGCGGCGACCAGGTCCGCCGCGAACGGTTGGGGCGGAAAATACACCACTTGTTCGACGTCGACCGTGATGCCGGCCCTCTCACCCGCAGTCGAGCAAGCAGCGCGTAGTGCGGCATCCATCTCAGTGAGCGAGGCATCGTCAGCGGCACGCAGATCGACCGTTAAGGTCACGCGGCCTGGGATCACGTTGCGCGAATTCGGATGCACGTCGAGCCAGCCGACCGTGCCGCGTCCGTGCGGCGCGTGATCGAGAGCAATGCGATTCACCGCGTGAATCAGATCCGCTGCGACGAGCAATGCGTCGCGACGCAGTTCCATCGGTGTAGGCCCGGCGTGCGCTTCCATGCCGTGCACTGTTACGTCGTACCAGCGCTGACCTAGCGCACCCTGTACGACGCCGATCGTCGTGTCATGCGCCTCCAGCACCGGCCCTTGTTCGATATGCGCTTCGAAATACGCGCCGACCGCATGAGGCTTCCCGCTTTCGCCTGCGTAACCGATTGATGTAAGTGCGTCGCGCACCGAGATGCCCTCGCGATCGCGTTGTTCGAGTGCATGCTCCAACGTGAACGCACCGGCGAACACGCCTGAACCCATCATCACCGGCACGAAACGCGAACCCTCTTCATTGGTCCACACCGCGACTTCCAGCGGCGCGAGCGTCCGCACGTTGGAGTCGGCCAACGTGCGCAACACTTCAAGACCAGCCAGCACACCGTAATTGCCGTCGAACTTGCCGCCCGTGGGCTGTGTATCGATGTGGCTGCCGGTCATCACCGGTGGCAGGTCGTCACGCAAACCCGCGCGACGCGCGAAGATATTACCGATAGCATCGATCCGCACGCTGCACCCAATCTCTTTTGCCCACGCGATAAAGAGGTCGCGCGCCTTGCGGTCCAGGTCAGTCAACGCGAGCCGGCACACACCGCCCTTATTCGTCGCGCCGATTTGCGCGAGTTGCATGAGACTGTCCCAGAGCCGTGCGCCGTCGACACGCAGATCAGCGAGTGTCGCGACGGTTTTTGATTCATGAACTTGCATCGATGCTTCCTCGTAATGAAGACAGCGTCGGCGTCAGACGACGCCCACGCCCAGATAACGGTCCTTGATCGAATCGTCGGCGGCGAAGGAAGCGTTGTCGCCTTCGTAGACGATCACGCCTTGTTCGATGATGTAATGGCGATCCGCGAGTTGTGTGCAGACTTCCAGATTCTGCTCAACCAGCAGAATCGCCACGCCCGCTTCACGGATCAACTTGAGTTGCGCGACGATCTCTTCGACGATCACCGGCGCGAGACCTTCAACCGGTTCGTCGAGCATTAACAATCGCGGATGATTCATCAACGCACGACCGATTGCGAGCATCTGCTGTTCGCCGCCGGAGAGTTGCGCACCACCGTTCGTGCGCCGCTCTTTCAGGCGCGGGAAAATGCGGTAGATGTCGTCGAGTTGCCACGGCGAATCCTTGCGCGCGCCGAGCCGCAGGTTTTCTTCGACGGTCAGCAGACGAAAGACGCCGCGATGTTCGGGCACGAAGCACACGCCGCGCGAAGCGATCTTGTGCGGCGGCATGCCGTTGATGGCAACGCCATTGAATGTCACCGTCCCGCGCTGTGGTGCGACGACGCCGGCAATGGCCTTGAGCGTGGTCGACTTACCTGCGCCGTTACGGCCTAACAGCGTGACCGTCTCACCATCATTGATTTGCAGGGACACACCTTGCAGGATGTGGCTTTTGCCGTAGAAGCCGTGAATCTGCTGTACGTCGAGAATCATGCGCGGCCTCCGGTGATCATGTTGCCGAGATAGGCGCTGCGTACACGCTCGTCGCCGCGAATATCGTCGGGGCGCCCTTCCACCAGCACGCGTCCTTGCTGCATGACGGTGATCGTGTCGGAGATGTCCATCACGATGCCCATGTTGTGTTCGATCAGCACAACGGTGTAATCGTCGCGCAGGCCGCGGATCAATTGCTTCATGTCGTCGAGGTCGTCGATGCCCATGCCGGAAGTCGGTTCGTCCAGAAAGATCGCCTTGGGCCGCGCTGCGAGCGCCATGCCGACTTCAAGCCGCCGCTGCTGACCATGCGACAGCGCGCCCGCAGGCACCTCGCTAAAGCGCTGCAACGCGAGGCGTTCAAGCACACTGTCGACGGTGTCCGCGTGGGTGAGTGCACCGTGCGGCGGCGTCCATGCGTTCAACGCACGCACCGCGTCGACACCTTGCGCGGCGAGCCGCAGATTTTCGCGCACACTCAGATTGGCGAACAGACTCGTCACCTGAAACGAACGCGCGACGCCGCGACGCACGCGTTTATGGTCGGGCTCATGCGTCACGTCATGACCGTCGAAGATGATCTTCCCTTCGGTGATGGGCAACGTGCCAGTCAACACGTGAAACAGCGTCGTCTTGCCCGCGCCATTCGGACCGATCACCGAATGCACGGTACGTGGCATGACGCGCAGATTGACTTCGGAGAGCGCCGTGAATTTGCCATACCGCTTCACCACGCCGCTCGCTTGCAGAATCGCTTCGCTCATACGCGCTCCCTGGTTGCGTGGTTGTCTGCGCTGTTGCCTGTATCGTTGTCAGCGTCTGTGGATGAGTTACGCCGCAGTGCCTGCCAGATTCGTTCGCCCAAACCCCATAGCCCACGCTGCATGAAAAGGCTAACGGCGATCAGCACGATACCGAGCAGCAACAGCCAGCGCGGCCATAGCGTGGACAACCAGTCGGCGAACAGCACATAGAACGCCGCGCCCAGCACCGATGCGAACAGATTGCCCGTGCCACCGATCACTGTCATCACGAGAATCATCTCGCTCGTGTGGTAATCGATATTGGACAGCGGCGCGATGCCGGTCATCAGCGCATGCAACGCGCCAGCGAGGCCCGTCACCGCGCCAGATAACACGAAGGCCATGAGCTTGAAGCGTTTGACGTCGTAGCCAACCGCGGCTGCACGCGCCTCGTTGTCGCGAATCGCCAGCAACGTGCGGCCGAACACCGAGTGCGAGACACGCATCAGCAACCAGAACACCACGAGGAACAGCACGGCGACGAAACCGTAGTACTGCCACGGCGAAGTCAACGGCACGAGTGCCTTGCCGAATAACCCCAGCGCCGGGCGCGGGATGTCGAGCAAACCGTTGTCACCTCCGGTCAGATCGGGCGTGGTGTAGGCAAGGAAGTAGAACAACTGCCCGAATGCGAGCGTCAACATGACGAAGTACGTGCCGCGTTGGCGAATCGAAAACCAGCCGACCAGCGCAGCGGCAGCCGCGCCGATCACGATCGCGGCAAGCAGCGCCACAGGTATCGGCATGCCCGTTTTGGTAAGGACGAGGCCTGCGCAATAGCTGCCGAGTCCAAAGAAGATGCCCTGTCCGAAGGAAAGCAAACCCGTATGGCCGAGCAGCAGATTGCAACCGAGTGCGGCCAGCGCGAACACCAGTACTTCCGTGGCTAACGATCCGGAACGCAGCGTCAGCGGCAATACGCACACGACCAGCAACACAAGCAACAGAAAGCGATAGCGATGCAACGCGTGCTTCAGGCTGTGTTGAGCAGGCCGGGAAGAAGTGTCATGAACACCAGGTTTCGAGGTATCGATCATGCCGCTCTCCCGAGCAGGCCGTTCGGCCGTAGCAGCAGCACGGCGGCCATCGCGACATAAATCATCAGCCGTGCGCCTTCCGGCCACAGCGTACTCATCACGCTCTGCACGATGCCGACCAGCAACCCGCCAACCAGCGCGCCCAGAAAGTTGCCCATTCCACCGACTACCACCACCACGAACGCGACGCTGAGCGCCTCGATGCCCATGAACGGATCGACACCGCGAATCGGCGCGGCAAGCACACCGGCCAAAGCGGCAGTGGCGGCGCCCAGCGCGAACACCAGGCTGAAAACGCGCATCACGTTGATGCCAAGCAGCGACACCATCTCCGTCGATTCACTGCCGGCGCGCACCGCGCTACCGAGCCGTGTACCCTCCAGCACCCACCACAACAGCGCAGCCAGCACAGCCGTGAAGCCAATCACAAACAGGCGGTATTTCGGGTACACGAAACTGCCCCAGATCACGACGCCGTTCAACATGTCGGGAACCGGCACGTTGTCGCCGAGCGGCCCCCAGATCAGGATCGCGCATTCCTGCACGACGAGGGCGAGACCGACCGTCACGAGAATATGAAACTCATGCTGTTGCGCGTAGACGTGCCGCAGAATCAACTTCTCGACGATCCACGCAAGCGCGCCGACGACGATCGGCACGACGACGAGCGCGGTCCAGAAATTCATCGACCACTGCATCGCCTGATAGCAAAAGTACGCGCCGAGCAGATAGAACGCGCCGTGCGCGAAATTCACGAAACGCAGCAGGCCGAACACGATCGACAAGCCGACCGCGAGCAGGAAATACAGCATTCCCACTCCGATGCCGTTGACGATCTGCAGGAGATAAACGTTCATGGCGTCCGTCTAAAGGGTGTAGCGATGGTGTGCCGCTAATGAACGCGCCGCGTTACTTGCGGCACGGATGCATCAGGCCATCTTGCAGCCGGTCTTGTCGAGCGCGAGGAACGACTGGCCGGAGCTCACGATATCCGCGTAGTCGTCGGCGTTTTTCATCTTGTTCTTCGCCTTGCCCTTCAACAGATAGTAGTTCTTCAGTACCTGATGGTCGCCCTTGCGGACCTCCTCCGGACCGGTCAAACCGTCGTATTTCATCCCCTCGAGCGTTGCGACCACCTTCTTCGGATCGACTGTGCCCGCTTTCACGATGCCATCGAGCAAGATCTTTGTGCAGATGTAAGAACCCGCGAGGCTGTAGTTGGGATTGGCCTTGAATGCAGCATTGCTGCGCTTGACGAGATCGCGATTGAGCGGCGAGTCGATGTCGTGCCAATACTGTGCGCCGAAATAGACGCCTTCGCACAGGTCCGCACCGAGCGATTCGAACTGCTCCAGCCCGGAAGCCCACGCGAGCAGAATCGTGCAATTGTTCTTCATGCCGAAGCTCACGGCCTGGCGCAACGTGTCGGACGATTGCGAACCGAAGTTGAGAATCAGCAGGACGTCGGGCTTCGCGGCGACTGCATTCGTCAGATAGCCGCTGAATTCCTTCTCGTTGAGCGAGTGGTAGCTATTGCCCACGTGCTCAATGCCCTTCTCCTTGAAAATCGCCTTGGCTGCCGATAGCAAACCGTCGCCGAATACGTATTGCGGTGTGATGGTGTACCAGCGTTTTGCTTTCGGCATCATCTGGATCAACGGGCGCACGGTCTGGTCGATCGCACCGTAGGTCGGCACGGACCAGCGGAAAGTCGCGTCGTTGCAGTCTTTTCCAGTGATTTCGTCCGCGCCCGCCGTGGTGATAAAGATGCCGTCGGCCTTCTGCACTTCCTTGCCCATCGCCAAAGCTTCGGAGGACAAAATACCGCCCGCGAAGAAACGTGCATTCTTCTGCTGCGCGATTTCCTGCACGCGGCGCACTGCCGTCGCGGGCTTGCCTTCCGTATCGAGCACCGTGTACGCGAGCGGTTGACCGAGTACCTTGCCGTACTGCTCGATAGCGAGCTTCATGCCGAGGTCGGCATACTTGCCGTTCGCCGCGAACGGGCCCGACATCGGCACCGGACAGGCGAACTGCAAGGTCCCGGCCTGCGCGAACGCGCTACGCGCGACCAGCGAGCCCAACGTCCCCGGAACGGCCGACAGCGCGGCCAGCTTCAACATATTTCGGCGATTCAAAATGACGCTCCTTATGAAAGAGACACGCACTGACCGACTGCGAAACTGAAAGACTGCGCGGGCGACGACGAAAGCCTGCTGGTCGCCGAGAAGTTTTCCACCACACCGGCTTTGTTCTATTTATCATGATAAATAGGTTGGACTCGATCGTAGGTACAATAAATTCGAGTGTCAATAAGGCAAAATTCCTGGCGGCAGCGGCACGGCTTTCCGTGCCATGGCAGGCCCGGCGGCCCGTCGAAAGCATGCAGGACAAAACTGGGAGTAACGAAAATGGCCATCGACCGCGCCAAGGCTGGCGCCGCGATTGAGATCAAGCAGCAAAAGCGCGGCGATCTGGTCGCCGAGGAGATCAAGCGGCTCATCACTGAGAAAGACCTGAAACCGGGTGACCGCCTGCCGCGTGAGGTGGAATTGCAGCAGCTCTTTTCGGTGAGCAAAAGCACGATTCGCGAGGCGCTGAAGTCGCTCGAGGTGCAAGGTCTCATCAAGGTGACCACGGGCCCTAGCGGCGGCGGCATGGTGGTTGAAGTGCCGCTCGATCGCACACTACAGCTCTTGCAGAACTACCTGTTCTTCAAGGATGTATCGATCGACGACATTTACACCGTGCGTAAATTGCTGGAGCCGGAGCTGGCGGCGGGTGCGGTGCCGCATCTGACGGAGCAGGACTTCGAGGCGCTCGAAGCAAGCATTGCGTGCTGCGACCGGCCGGCTTCGTCGCATGGCGGACAGGACATCGTTCGGCAACGTCAGGAAGACGTCAATTTTCACGACATCCTCGCGGCGGCGAATCCCAATCCGTTCCTGCGGTTCAGTTGCGAGTTGATCAACGAAATGATCCGGCAATTGATCGAGTTTCGTAACGATACGCCGCAGGTCGAACATGAACGTTTCGGTCTCGCCAACGTGAAGATTCACAAAGCGATCACGAAAGCGGCGCGTGAACGTGACGTGGAAAAGGTGCGCGAGTTGATGGTGGTCCACATGACCGAGGCGCCACGTTATGTGAAACGGATGAAGGGTAAGTTGCGTGGCCGGCTGATTCTCGATTCGGAGATTCGCCGGCGTGTGAGGGCGCGTAGTGTGGCGCCGGCTGATGAGCCGGATCAGGAGTGAAGCCGATTTGACAGGTGCCGCGGGCTGGATGGCGCGGCGCTTGCAGCGGAATGTGGGTTGCTTGCCTAGGTCTGAAGTGTACTAACAGGGTGTCCACGGTCGACCAAACCGCCGGGCACAACGACCAGGCAGGGCCTGGTGTATCCGGTCGCCATGATGCGGGACCGGGTGTTCAAGAGACTGTTCGATTCGACACTGCGACAAAACGAGGGGAATCGAAACACCCGTGCAATCGAGATGAAAGTTCGGGTGTACCGGTCAATCTATGCCGATTGGCTTAGGACCGCCATCCCACCGCTTTCGACGGCCAAATTGGGGCGTGGTAGCCGCGTAATAAGGGCTCAACCTTTTACCGCCCGCGCCGTTATTGCATCTGCACAGGCATAACACTGGACCGTCATGGCACAACCTATTCCGTTTTCCCGCAAAACTGGCGCTGCACGTGCTCGGCATGACAAAGCCATGCTGCTGCCAATCGCACGGCAGGTCGCCGACGACCTTGCCCTGCGCGTGCATCTGGCGCTCGACGCCTTGCGCCGGGGTGCCGGCAGCACGAACGATGCGCAAACGCTCACCCAGGTCATGCTGTTGACGGGTTTTCTGGCTGAATCCGGTTTTGGCTCGACGACGGGCGAACAGATCGGTGCGGCGGAGAGCGTCGTGTCGGCGGTTTTCGATGCCGGCCGTGAGACCGGCGAGTGGAGATTGGACAGCGCGGGGTTCGCGCTTTTCGCCGAAATCGCATCGAACTACGATCGGCAACTGCACAGCGCGCCCCTTTGGGCGATCACCGACGCCAGTGAACGACTTGACCGCTTCACCGCAGGCTTGTCGTATCAGACGCCGGTGCGGAAAAGGGCTTAAACGGATGAGATGATGCAGGACGGTGGGCGGAGTACCGTCGGCGATTTTGAGGTATTGCTGATAGGGAGTGAGACCGGAGGAACAGGAGCGCTTCGGACATGGTCTCACGGCGACGATGTTTTCTGCGCCTGTTTTGTGCCGGTAAACGCAGAAACCCCACCTTTGCGGGGTGGGGTTTCTGGTCTTGCTGGGGAG
>NZ_JALOCP010000052.1:0-43732 GCF_030511745.1 Paraburkholderia sp. SECH4 | reverse complement strand
GTTGGAATACCCTCCAGCGATCTATGCAGGAGCCTTTTTGAAACCGTCTCTAAGGAATTTTGCGCCGAATACGTCCTTCGCCCAGTCTGACTGTTCTAGCGCGTTCAAGGCGCTCAACCAGTCGGTCGGCAGCAGTGTGGTGGCTTGCGTATAACCGTTGCCTTCGATCGGTGCGCCCGGGTCGAGGTGTTCGCGAATGCCGTGGTGCGAGGCCGCGAGAATGGCTGCGGCAGCGAGATACGGATTCGCATCGGCGCCGCACACGCGATGTTCGACGTGCCGGCTCGGCGCCGGACCGCCCGGCACGCGCAGGCTGACTGTGCGGTTGTCGACGCCCCATGTCGGCGTGCACGGCGCGTAGCTGTTTGCCTGGAAGCGGCGATACGAGTTCGCGTTCGGGCAGAACATCAGCATCGAATCGAGCAGACCGTGCAACATGCCGCCCACGGCCTGGCGCAGCAGTGGCGTGCCGGCTTTGTCTTCTGAGGCGAACAGGTTGTCGCCGGCTTCATTGGCGAGGCTCACGTGCATGTGCATGCCGGAACCTGCGATGTCGGCGAACGGCTTCGCCATGAAACATGCGCTCATGCCGTGCGCGTTCGCGACCCCTTTGACGATGCGCTTGTAGCGCACGGCATGATCCATCGCTTCGAGCGCGGGGCCGTGTTCGAGTGTGATCTCCACCTGGCCCGGTGCGTATTCGGAAATCGCAGTGCGTACCGGAATGTTCTGTTCGCGGCAGGCATCGTAGAGATCCTTCAGGAACGGTTCGATCTGTTCGAGTTCGCGCAGGCCATACACCTGGGTTGTTCGCGGACGGCGGCCGTCGGTATCGAGCGCGGGTTGCGGACGACCCTGTGCGTCGAGTTTTGCGTCCAGCAGATAGAACTCGAGTTCGCACGCCATCACCGGAAAGAAACCCTCCGCTTGCAGATCGTCGACGATGCGCGCAAGCAGTTGCCGTGGATCGGCGACGCCGGCGGGCAGGCCTTCTTCGGGGTGCATCTGAACCTGCACGGCGGCGGTCGGCATCTTGCGCCACGGCAGGCGCACGAGGCTGCCCGGCAGCGGATAGGCGCGGCAGTCGATATCGCCCACGTCCCAGACGAGGCCGCTGTCTTCGGTGTCGTCGCCGTTGATGGTCAGATTCATGATCGCGCTCGGCAGCGGCCGTCCGCCGCGATACACGGCGAGTAGTTCTTCACGATGAAGCAGCTTGCCGCGCGGCACGCCGGCGGCGTCGACGATAAAGAGTTCGATCAGATCGATATCGGGATTCTGTTCGAGGAAACTTAGCGCTTCCTGTTCGTGGGCGAATTGCATGTCGGTTCTCTCTGCGCGTTGGTGCGTGCATCGTCATCCGCATCAGGCGCGCGGAGCGACGAAAAAATCGGAAGAGCCGCGTGGATGGCGGCGTCGGATTCAGTTCAGGCGAGCGGATGCAGAGAGAACAGCGGGGGGGGGGGCGCGCGTGACGGCAATGCCAGATCGCCCAGAAAGCGAGAATTACGTTCAGCAGGGGATTGAGGCGCGCCGTGGCGAGGCGCGCGTGCGCGCACGCCGGATCGGCTTGGCAACTGCGGCTGGATGACCATGCGGCGGGCTTCATGATGCACACGAGTATAGCTGCGGGCCGGCCGCGTTGCTCGACGAAATAACGGGGCGCTTCGTTGCGCTTTGCGCAGCGGCCCTTAAACCCCAGCGGACGAATCCTCTTCCTCTTCCTCTTCGCTCAACACGGCATTCTGCACTGCCGTAACAGGACTGACATAAGGCGGCGCCTGGCGCGGGTCGTCAATGCTGTAGCGCAAACGCCCCGCCTCGACATACACGCGCAACTGACGATACTTGAGCAGATACATCAAGCCGACGATCGCCGCGGCGAAGCCCGATGCAGCGCCGACGCCGAGCGCCCAACGCGGGCCGAAGCGATCCGCGACCCAACCCACCACCGGCGCGCCGAGCGGCGTGCCGCCTAGCGCGATGGCCAGCAGGATCGCGATCACCCTGCCACGCATCGCCGGCTCGGTGGAAATTTGCACGAGGCTGTTCGTCGACGTGTTGAACGTCTGCGTCGCCACGCCAACCACGACGAGCGCCAGGCCGAATAATACGTAGTTCGGCATTAGCGCGGCGACCGTGCAGCCCACGCCAAAAACCGCCGCGGCGCCAAGCAGAAGAGCCATGCGAGGTTTCGCTCTGCGTGCGGCAAGCAGCGCTCCGGTTACCGAACCGATTGCCATGGTCGAGCTCAGCACACCGTATTGACTCGCACCCGCATGAAAGGCGGTGACCGACATGGTCGAGATGAAGATCGGGAAGTTCAGCCCGAACGTACCGATCAGAAACATCATCAACAGCGCGGCTTTCAGATCGGGACGGGTCCACACATACTTGAAGCCTTCCACGAAGCTGCCGCGCGTGCGTGTCGCACGTGGTTTCAGATTCAGTTCGCTGATGCGCAGCATGCGCAGCGAACCGAGCACGGCGACGAAGGAGAGCCCGTTGATCAGAAACACCCAGCCCGTGCCCACTGATGCGATCAACAGCCCTGCGACGGCAGGCCCGATCATGCGCGCCGCGTTGAACGAGGTGGAGTTCAGCGCGACCGCGTTCGACAGATCGGCTTCTCCCACCAGATCGGAGACGAAGGTCTGACGCGCCGGTGAATCGAACGCGGTGACGCAGCCGAGCAAGCCCGCGAACACATAGACCTGCCATAACTGCACGAGGCCGGTCACGGTGAGAATCCCGAGGCATAACGCCAAGGTGCCCATTGCCGCCTGAGTGAAGACCAGCAGCTTGCGGCGATCGAAATGATCGGCCGCATAGCCGGTTAGGGGCAGCAGGAGCATTTGCGGCCCGAACTGCAGCGACATCACAATGCCCACGGAGGTTGCATTGTGATGCGTGAGTTCAGTGAGCACGAGCCAGTCTTGCGCGGTGCGTTGCATCCATGTCCCGACGTTGGAGACGATCGCGCCGCTGGCCCAGACCCGGTAGTTGAACGTGCGCAGTGAACGGAATGTGCCACTCACCGGGACATCCCCGCGTGGACGATTCGCACTGTGCAGCGGTTCAGACACATGATCATGCGCGCGATGTCTCGAGCAGATCGAGGACGTCCTGCGTCGAGCCGGTTTCGCCGAGGCGCGGGAAGATTCGCGTGATGCTGTTGGTGTGAGCGTCCAGGTTCATGTCCGTCATCGCGTCCACCGCGAACGTGACGTTGAAGCCGAGTTCCTGTGCGAAGCGCGCGGTGGACTCGACGCCGATGCTGGTGGCCACGCCGACCAGTACCACTTGCGTGACGCCTTGTTTGCGCAGATACGCTTCGAGGTCGGTGTTCGTGAACGCACCCCAGGTGCGCTTGGTCACCAGATGATCCGACGGCTGCTGATTCAGTTCGGGAACGAGGTCCGCAAAGCCGGCGGGAAAGTCACCGGCAGGACGCGACTGTTCCGCGCGGCCGGGCGCGCCGCCCGCCACGTTGACGAGCACGACCGGCAGACCGTGACGGCGAAATGCATCGATCAGACCAACCGAGCGCTTGACGACCTCACTGGTGGGGTGGGCGGTGGGCAGCGCGACGATGCCTTGCTGCAAATCGATGACGACCAATGCGGTCTTTGCGTCGAGCGTAGTGAGGGCCATGGTGTTTTCCTGAGAGTTACGAGTCGATGAGGCGTTTGAGCAAGTCGACGCCAATCGCGAGTTGTTTCTGTTCGGCGGCGGAGAAGCGGGTCCGGATGGTACGGAATAGCCAGTCTTCGCGTGCCGCGCGGCTCGCCTTGATTTTCTTGCGGAAGGCGGGCGTGAGGGAGAGAACGGTTTGCCGCCCGTCGTTCGGGTCTGGTGCGCCACTCACGAGCCCGGCCGCTTTCAGAACTGAAAGGGTCTCGCCCATGGATTGCGGCCGCATACCGAGGATGCGCGCGAGCGTGGTGACCGTTGCGGGACCTTCGCGTTCCAGCAGACTGAGAACCTGCACCTGCGACGGCGTGAAATCGCCCACATGGGCTTCTTCGCGCAACCGGCGGCGCAACTTGCCGACAAGTACGCGCAAATCTTCCGCCGTTGCATGCAACGCGTCGGGATCGGAGAAGGGTCGTGTGGGCTGAGTGTCGTTGCTGGACATACCGGCAGATGTGAAGGTTACCTTCGTAGGTTACCTTCGTATCTGCCGGGAGTCAAGTTGAGCGGATTGACAGCGGAATGCAAGGCGAGCCACGCATTCCGTGTTTGCCTTGAGTGATCGAGCTGACGCGTGACGACGCGCCTTTTAGAACTTATGGCGAAGTGCCACGCGCGCCACGACCTGAGTCTGCGTTGACGAGGGAGACTGCGTGCCTGGGATGAATGCGTCGTCGAGAATCGAGTTGGTAGAACTGCCGGCGACCTTCTGATACTCGCCTTGAACATAGATGTCCGTGCGTTTGGACAGGTTGTAGTCCGCCATTAGTCCGACGGAGTGGATTTTTGGCTTCACACTGCCTGTTGAGGCGTCGTATGTCTCCATCGTGTACACATACTGTGCGCCGGCAAAGAACGCGGGTGTGATCTGGTATTTGCCGTTGACTTCGAAGTTCTGGTATTTGAGCGTATTCAGCAGGACGCCGTTCGCGGCGAGCGGGATGCCGATATAGCCGTTACCGGTGGGGTCCTTGTAGTTCGAATTGGTATAGGCGAAGCCGACGGTTGCTGAGCCGAACGTGTAATTGATCCCGCCACCGAACACGCGCATGCGTCCGGCGATGAAGCTTGCATCGTTGGCGGTAATTGCACCGTTCGAACCCACGCCGGGATTATTCGCCTGCAAATAGGCGGCGGCGACCAGCAGACCGCCGTTTGCGTATTGAGCGCCGAAGCTGTACTGGCGATTGTTGGCGAAATTCGTATCGTTGCTGAAGCTATACGTGCCACCGAACTGAAACCCCGAGAAATCCGGGCTGGCGTATTTGATGGTGTTATCGACACGAAACGAGTTATCGGTATTGTCGTTGTCGTACGGGTGCGCGAACAGATAGCCTGCCCAATTGCCGTTGGCGGTAGTTTGCGCGAGATAGTCGACGACCGAATCGTATTGACGGCCAAGCGTAACGGAGCCGAAGCGATCGCTGCTCAGCCCCACATAGGCTTGCCGCCCGAACATCCGACCGCCTTGATTGAGCCGCCCGGAATTCAGATCGAAGCCATTTTCGAGTTGAAAGATTGCTTTGAGACCACCCCCGAGATCTTCCGAGCCTTTCATGCCCCAGCGACTGCCTTGAGCGTAACCGCTGGCGAGTTCCACGACGCTACCGTGCCCCACGTTATTCGTATAGTCGATCCCTTCATCGATGACTCCGTACAGCGTCACGCTGCTTTGCGCGAAGGCGGGGGAGGCGACGACGCCGACCAGGGCGACAGCGAGGACTTTCTTTTTCATAAGATCTCCGGAATGGTTTGGCAAGTGGCCGACGCATGATTTTCCGGACAATACTTTTTGCAAAGCGAGGAATTCTGATGGCACCAATCGGAAACACCGATGGAGCAAGTGCGGGGGAGGTGACAACCGAACCGCGAACCGTTTGCGATCCGAATTATTCGATTGAAGATCGTGCGAACAACACGCGAGGCAAGCCAAGTTAAGGCGAGGTACGGCGCGACCGAACGAGATGCAGGACGAAGCGAGAAGGGGGGCGAACCAGACGGTGTTAAGAAGTACGCTTCGGCGCGCGCAGCGCCGCCGGAAGAATGAGTCCCTTGTCACAAGCGCATGCCGGTGCACGAACCCAGATTCCAGATGCACCACTACCCTATGCAAACAACGGTGCCCACTTAGCAGGAGTGGTTTGAGCCGCTTTCTCTTGCTTACTTCTCTTTGCGGCGGCAAAGAGAAGTAAGTGCCGCCCCGCACAGGGGCAACACTAATAGACCACTACCAATTCAAGGAAAGGCCAAAGCCCCAAGAACACTGACAAACAAGCGCCGCGCAAGGCAAAAAAAACAGCAAAAAACTAAGCAGCAACTCCAACAACAACGTTGCGCCTCTCCTCCACCATCTCCTCAATCAACCCAGCAAGCACATCCACCGCAGGATCCCGATTAACGGAAGCCCGATGCAACTCAAGGTCAGCCGGAGGCAAAACCGGCAGCCCTTCCTGAACTCCTAGCACCCGCCAGTTATCGGGCAAAGTACACCGATCGATAATAGTGACAGCCGCCCCATGATTAACAGCAACCTTAATCCCAGTAGGACTCTGACTGGTATAAACAACCTGATACTGCCGCTCAAGCGCGGCAAGCGCTTCAAGCCCCCGTTGCCGATAACAGCAAGTCTCAGGAAACAAAGCCAGCGGCACAGGAACCCCAGGTTCCAAAACGAAATCCCGATGCGCCGCCCACACCACTTCCTCACGCCCGAGATGCCGCCCACTGGTCTGCGACCCATGCCGCACCACTAGCGCCAGATCCAACTCCCCAGCCTGCAACCGTTCCAGCAACTCCAACGACATCCGGCAATGAATATGCGGCCGCGCGCCCGGCCTAAGCGCATAAAACTTCTTGAGCAACTCAGGCAGCCATAACTCCGCATAGTCCTCCGGCAACCCAAACCGGATCACCCCATCACTATTGCTCCGGTTCAGCGCAGCAATCGCCTCGTTCTGCACTTGAATAATGCGCCGCGCGTGAATCAAAAAATTCTCGCCATCGCGCGACAAAGCCAACCGCCGGCTGTTACGCAGAAACATGTGCGTTTCCAGCCGGTCCTCCAGCGTGCGGATCCGCAAACTGATGGTCGACTGTGTGCGGTGCAGCAATCTGGCCGCCGCGGTAAATCCGCCACTATCGACCACGGCAACGAACGCCCGCACCAGTTCGGGGTCCAGAGAACTCAGTTTCGACCAATCGGGTCCGCTGATGGAAGCCATCGGAATTACTCGCTTTCCAAAGAAATTTGGCGATCAAAACATGGGGGCGTCAGTGAGGTGATTGTTGTCGAAAACAATTCGCGTCACAAATCAGTCTGAACCCCTAATCTGGAGTCCCGCCGTGTCAGTCCTTCCTCTTGCCGATGCCGAATGCAACGATTTGAGCGACATCGTCGATACCGGGCGCTATCCGTTGCACGATCCGGACCACCCTCGCATGCGCGAGCTGATCGCAAGCTGCCGCGCCCACCTGGCGGGCAACGGCAGCGCGGTGCTGCATGGTTTCCTGCGGCCCGAGGCGCTCGTCCAGGCGCAGGCCGAAGGTGTCGCGCTGGCGGCCAAGACCTACTTTTCGACTCGTAAGGTCAATGCCTACTTCACGGCGGACGATCCGTCGCTGCCCGCCGACGATCCGCGCCGCGTCTTCATGGACCGCACCAGCGGCTTCGTCACTCGCGATGTGATTCCCGCCGATGCGATCGTGCATCGCATCTATGTGGCTCTCGCGATGAAGCGCTTCGTTGCCGCCTGCCTCGGTGAAGCGCGTGTCTGGGAATACGCGGACCCTTATGCCGGACTGGTTCAGAACGTCATGCCACCGGGCACCGAACAGCCGTGGCATTACGACACCAACGAATTCATCGTTTCGATGATGACGCAACAGCCGGAAGCGGGCGGCGATTTCGAGTATTGCCCGAACATCCGTTCGCCCCAGGGCGAGAACTATGGCGACGTGGGCAGCGTGGTGCGCGGCGAGACCCGTGCGCCGATCAACGTGATCACGTTGCAGCCCGGCGATCTGCAACTGTTCAAAGGACGCTTTTCGCTGCACCGCGTCACCAGGGTGCAAGGCGGAATCGACCGGCATACGGCGATCTTCGCGTACTCGCAGAAGCCCGGTGTGATCGGCAGGCTCGAACGCACGCGCCAACTATATGGACGCGTGTCAGAAATGCATCTGGAAGCCGAGCAACGGCTCGTGCGCGCCGACAACCTCGTCGATTGAAGCTGTTTTTCTAAAACCATCCCACGTCCCCTTCAAAACCATGACGATTATTCGCCCGACCCACCGCCCGGAAGATTGCGAACCGACCGTGGAGGAAATCGCGCAGATCCAGCGTGACCGGCTTGCAGCCGTGCGCCGTGAACTGAAAAAGCGTGATTTGACCGCCGCGATCCTGTTCGACCCCACGCATATGCGCTATGCGACCGGCTCGCGCAACATGCAGGTCTATTCGATGCGCAATCCCGCGCGCTATCTGTTCGTACCGGCTGAAGGCAAGGTCGTGCTGTTCGAATACGCCGGTTGTGATTTTCTAGCCGACGGACTCGATACCGTCGACGAAGTGCGGCCCGCCACCGCGATTTCCTATTACTTCTGCGACGACATGCTGGGCCGCGTCACCGAACGCTGGGCCGACGAAATCGACGAGCTGGTCAAGCAGAGCGGCGGCGGCAAACGCATTGCCATCGAAAGCGCGACGTCGGCGGCGGCCTTTGCGTTGCAAGCGCGCGGCTATCAGATCAGCGACGCGCAGGAGCCGCTCGAACGGGCCCGTTCGATCAAAGTGCCCAACGAGATCAAGATGATCCGTTCATCGTTGCGTGCCGCGGAAGAGGGCGTGCGTAAGCTGGAAGCCGCACTCGTGCCTGGCATCAGCGAAAACGAACTCTGGTCGCATCTGCACAAGCACATCATTGAAACGGACGGCGACTACGTGGAAACACGTTTGATCAGCTCGGGTCCGCGCACCAATCCGTGGTTCCAGGAAAGCAGCCCGCGCAAGATCCAGACAGGCGAACTTGTCGGTCTCGATACGGACGTCGTGGGGCGCTTCGGCTATTACGCGGACTTTTCGCGCACGTTCCTGTGCGGCGACGGCCCCGCTACGGCGGCACAAAAAACGCTCTACAAATTGGCCTACGAACAGGTGCATTCGAACATGGAGAACGTGCGCGCCGGCACCACCTTCCAGGAGTTCATCGCGAAGGCCTGGAAGATTCCCGGCCCTTACCAGGCGCGCCGCTATTTCGCGCTCGCGCACGGCGTCGGCATGACCGGCGAGTATCCGTACATCGTCCATCGCGAGGACAACGACGCCAAGGGCTATGACGGCGTGATCGAGCCCGGCATGACGCTGTGCATCGAAAGCTATATCGGCCATGAAGATGGCGGCGAAGGCGTCAAGCTGGAAGAGCAGGTGTATGTGCGCGACGACGGCCGCGTGGAGCTGCTGTCCGACTATCCGTTCGAGAAGCGCCTGCTCGCTTGAGCGCATGGCGTGTCCTCACCGGCATGTGAGGCAGAGGTTCGGCCTCTCGCGCGTGCCGGCTCAATGCAATTCAACGCTCCAAGGGTGATCGACGATGCAATTCAGACAACTTCGGGCGGTGCTGTGCGCCGCCGCCATGACTTTGACCGGCGTCACCGCGCACGCTGCGGATAGCTGGTGCGCGCAAGGCAAGACGGTGCATTTCGCCGGCATTACGTGGGAAAGCGGCTCCTTCGCGACTGAGGTGCTGCGGCAGATTCTGGAGAAGGGCTACGGTTGCAAGACCGATGTCGTGCCCGGCAGCACGGCCGCCACCGAAACCGCGCTCGCGCACAACGACGTGCAGGTGTGGGCCGAACAGTGGACCGGACGCAGCGAGATCACCGCGAAGGCCGTGGCCTCGGGCAGCGTCAAGCTGGTAGGCGACACCTTGCCGGGCGGCACGAAGGAAGGCTGGTTCGTGCCGGAATACGTGGTGAAGGGCGATCCCAAACGCGGTATCAAGCCGGTCGCCGCAGGTCTTGTTTCAGTGACCGATCTGCCCAAGTACAAGAGCGTATTCGCCGACGACGAGGAACCGGACAAGGGCCGCTTTCTCAACTGTCCGACGGGCTGGGATTGCGAACGGGTCAACACACGCTTGCTGAAGGTGTTGAATCTCGATGCGAGCTACACCAACTTCCACCCAGGCACGGGTGCCGCGCTCGATGCCGCTATCGCTTCCGCGTACCAACGCGGCGCGCCGATTGTGTTCTATTACTGGGGCCCGGCCGCGTTGATGGCGAAGTACAGGTTCGTCGAACTGAAGATGCCTGCCTATAACGATGCGTGCTGGAAGACCTTGCGCGACGAAAGCAGTACCTCGCAATGCGCCTCCTCGTACATGGTCTCGCATGTCACGGTAGGCGTATCCACGCCGTTCTACGACGCTGACCCGCAACTCGTGTCGATGCTCGGCAAGGTCAAGTTTTCGATGGACTTCCTTAACAGCACGATCCTCGAAATGAGCACGAAGAAACTCGACGGTTCAGCCATGGCCACACAATTCCTGCGCGAGCATCCGGAGATGTGGAAGCAATGGGTGCCTGCCGACGTCGCGTCGAAAGTGCAGGCCGGACTTGCGGGCGCCTGACAGGCTGTAACGTCAGGCAGATTTCGACGGCACGAGGCCTTGCAGCTTCGTGCCGGACTGCAGGTGTTGTACGTCCTGTGGTCCACCTGTAGTGGAGGAGGGGTCATGCATTCGTTTTTTCTGCATCTTTCGATTGCCGACTGGGTGAACGACGCCGTGCAATCGTTCGTTACCCGCTACGGCGACAGCTTTCACCAGTTCAGCATTGCACTGCTGCGCTATGTGCTGGTGCCGCTCGAAGGCGCATTGCGCGCACTACCGCCATGGCTGATCCTGCTGGCGGTCGGCGCGGTGACGTGGAATGCGACGCGGCGCCTGAGCATTGCCGGTTTCTTCATGCTGCTGCTCTATGCGATCGGTTGCTTCGGTCTGTGGGAAAAGCTGATGCAGACCCTCGCGTTGATGCTGGTGGCGACCGTGCTGTCGGTCTCGCTGGGCGTGCCGCTCGGCATTCTCACCTCGCGCAGCGCATGGCTACGGCGCGTGCTGTTACCCACGCTCGACGTCATGCAAACGCTGCCCAGCTTCGTCTATCTGATTCCGGTGCTGATGCTGTTCGGCCTTGGCAAGGTGCCGGCGATCCTCGCCACGATCATCTATGCGCTGCCACCGCTGATTCGCCTGACCGATCTCGGCATCCGCCATGTGGATAGCGAGGTGGTCGAGGCGGCGCGCGCCTTCGGCACGACGCGCTGGCAGTTGCTGGTGAACGTGCAGATGCCGCTGGCGCGGCCCAGCATCATGGCCGGCATCAACCAGACGACGATGATGGCGCTCTCCATGGTGGTGATCGCCTCGATGATCGGTTCGCGCGGCCTCGGCGAAGATGTGCTCGCCGGCATTCAGACGCTCGACGTGGGCAAGGGGACGCAGGCAGGCATTGCCATCGTAATCCTCGCGATCGTGATCGACCGCATCAGCCAGGGCTATGGGCAGGACCGCCGTGCGCGACGGGTGTTGGCGCAGCGTAGAAAGGCCCGGGCGGCTTCGCGCATTCCTTATCGCGTGAGCAGCACGAATACGGATGAAACATCGGCGGCTGAAGGCGGGCTCGAAACCCGCACGGCCAAATGACAGGAACAGCAGGAAAAAGCGAGGAGAGCGACATGGCAGCGATTGAAGTCAACCACGTGTACAAGCTTTTCGGCCCGCCGGCCAGTCATACGCGCGTGCTGGACCTGTTGCGAAGCGGCAAGGGCAAAGCCGATGTGCTGGCCCAGACCGGTTGCAACGTTGGCCTGAACGACGTCAGCCTGAATATCGGCGCGGGCGAAATCTTCGTGATCATGGGACTGTCCGGTTCCGGAAAGTCGACCCTTGTGCGCCATTTCAACCGGCTGATCGAGCCGACCGCGGGCGAGATCGTGATCGACGGCTCAGATGTCATCAAGCTCGGCGCGCAAGGCCTGCGTGACCTGCGCCGCTATAAGGTCAGCATGGTGTTCCAGAATTTCGGACTGTTGCCGCATCAGACCGTGCTCGACAATACGGCATATGCATTGCGTGTGCGCGGCGAACGCAAGACCGAAGCCAACGAGAAAGCCCGTGTCTGGCTCGGCAAGGTGGGTCTGAACGGTTACGACGAACATTATCCGGACGAGTTATCCGGCGGCATGCGTCAGCGGGTTGGACTGGCCCGCGCGCTTGCCGCAGATACGGACGTCGTGCTGATGGACGAAGCATTCTCCGCGCTCGACCCGCTGATTCGCACGGAAATGCAGGACCAGTTGCTGCAATTGCAGGCTACGCTAAAGAAGACCATCGTGTTCATCACGCACGATCTCGACGAAGCGCTGCGGATCGGCAACCGCATCGCGATTCTGCGCGACGGCAAACTCGTGCAGGAAGGTACGCCCAACGAGATCCTGACGCGCCCCGCTGATGACTACGTGAGGCGTTTTGTCGAGCGCCGTTCGGATCGCGGCACAGTCAGCCATTGACACAGCGCTTGTATGCGCGAGGATGTTGAGCCCGGTTTCACGGCGCAATCTCCGGAAAGCCGGGCAAGCCATCTTCGGGCGCGAGTCTGTCGTCGACCGCGAGGCCGCGGCAGTCGGGTGCCGGAGGCGCCGTCGCCGCAACGGTCTCGATTCCGGCATGACTTCCTGTGTTGGCGACACGGGTTTTTTCGGCTTGCATGGCGACGCTGCAACCTTGCGCCTCGAGCAACGAGGTCGAGTTACTCGCGCTGCATTCCTTGTGCAAGTTGTCGGCCCAGCTCGCAAAGCCGAGGAGCTTACTCCGCTCTTTCAGATCCCCGACCAGTTCGGCATACCTGGCATAGGCGAGCCCCGCGTGTGTCGGATCCATCTTGATGGCGCTCACGTATTCGCGGCGCGCGCCGTTGTCATCGTCGAGTAGCTTGAGCGATTCCGCCAGATTGACGTGCGCTTCCTGGTAATCTGGTTTCAGATAAACGGCGATACGGAAATCGTCGCGCGCGTTTTGCAGGTCGGACTTCGCTTCAGTGGAATGACGGTCCGGCGCCTGTCTGGCCAGTGCCAGCCAGGCGCGGCCAATTGCATTGAATGCAGCCTCCCGTGACGAATGCAAGGCAATGGATCGTTCGAACGCGCCGATCGCCAGCTTGTGGCAACCGAGCTCGCTAAGCGCAACGCCCCAGTTATAAAAGCTCCAGGATGACGGGTATTCGGCGGATAGGCGGCTGACCGTGTTGATTTCGCCTTTGTAATCGTGGTACGCCTCGTCGATCTTCGAGAGTCCGAGCAGGGCCCATTTGTAATTCGGCTGTTCGTCTCCGGCGTCGACGATGCTCGAAAATATCCGTTCAGCCTCGGAGAAATTGCAGGCTCCCTTGCCGGCGTAGCAGCGCGCCTGAGCTTCGGCCGACTCATACGAAGCGTAGATATAGGGACTGTGCTTCTTCAGCACATCGAGGGCGAGATCGGAGAGATTTTTATCCAGATCGGCGATTGCGCCTTCGGGTGTGTCGAAACGATAAACCTGGCCGCGTTCCACCAGAACCAGATGCAGAACGTAGTGGTCCGGGGTGCCGGTTACGCTGCCCGAGATGGTTGAAACCGGAAGCGGCAGCGCCTCGCGCACGTACTGCAGGATCGTCTTCGCGGAAATAGACGTGCCGGGCACCGAGAAATCCGGCATATCGGAATCGAGCCTGATTTCTTCTTTGGCGGAGGCGGGTATCACGTCTGCCGCGCGCTCTTCGAGGGCGATCAGATGGTCCGCGACGAATGACTGGAACGCGTCACCGGAGTAGCCGATTTTGGCGAACGCGTCGGGCACGTAGATATTTTCGATGACGGTCTCGCGTGCGGATACCAGCTTCCACAGCACGGCGCCGCCAAGGCATGCGCTGATCAGAAGCAGCAGGTTCAGCGAAACCATCCGCAGGTTGGTCGTGAAGGTTGCGAGCTTCGCGAGGCGGTCTTCGTGCGGGGTGCCCGCCTTCCCTGGCGTCGGCCCTGGTTTCTGCCCGGATTTCTGTTCTGGCTCGGGCCTTTGTCCCGTATGCGGCGGATCGGTCGGCTTGACCGCTTTCAGATGCGAGGGGCGATGAGCTCCGCGATGATGTTTCTGTGCGTGCACGTTGCCTCCCCTCGGTGAGCCGGCTTCTACAAAACGAAGCTGCGAGGCGAGGATTTAACAATTGGGCGGCCTACGTGACCTGACGCATTTAATCAGGTTCGTATGTCTCGCGCGCGATGCCGAAGTGCGTCTTGAGTCCATCCCAGCCGAGTGCCGTGACGGTCACCGACCGCGTGGTGGAGGACTTGCGCACCCAGCCCCATGCAAGAAAGGCATCCATTAGCCGGGCGCCTAACGGCCCCGCGATGTGAAACTGCCGCTCGGTCCAATCGAGACATTGGCGGGTCTGTTCCGTTTGGCCGACCGGCAGTTCGCCGATATCGATGCCGAGTTGCTGCAACCACGCGCGGCCGGATGTGGTGAGCGCGTAGTGGCGCTCGCTCGCCTCGACGATGAAGCCACGCGTGAGCATGCTCTGCGTCACGGCGATGCTGATCTGGCCCGCCAGATGGTCATAGCAGCAGCGCGCGAAACGCAGCGCCTGCGCCGAGCGATTCGGCGTATTGCGCCAGGCCGGGGTGACCGGGCCAACCGACGCGAGGCTTTCAAGCACGTGCGAAACGTGCGCGCCGGCGAGCCGGTAATAGCGATGCCGGCCCTTGCTTTCCACGCTCAGCAAGCCGCCGTCGAGCAGCTTGGAGAGGTGCGAGCTGGCGGTCTGCGCGGTCACGCCCGCCGCTGCTGCAAGTGCGCCGGCCGACATGGCGCTGCCGTCGGCGAGCGTGATCAGCATCACCGAACGAACCGGTTCAGCGATCAGGTGCGCAACGCTCGAAATATTGTGCTGGCCCATTTGTTTGCAGCGTCCTTCATTGATGCGCGTTTGATGCCTGTTGGCAGGTGAAAAACCGTTCGCTTGTTCGCACTAACACTTCGATACAGCCCGAAGCATTCTCTGTGCCGGTCGCCGTATAGTCAACGGAGAACCGGGAAATAGGGGCTGAAACTCTTGAACGATGAACGTGAATATCAGAAGCGAGTATTGATCGCGACGAGCCTCAGCTACGTCATTGTCATACTGGATACGTCGATCGTAAACGTCGCGCTGGAGCCGGTTGCGGCCAGTCTGCGCTCGGATATCACCGGCCTGCAATGGGTCGTCAACGCTTACACGCTGACGTTTGCCAGCCTGCTGCTGAGCGGCGGCGCGCTAGGCGACCGGATCGGCGCGAAAACAGTCTATCTCGCCGGATTGCTGGTCTTCGCTTGCGCATCTGCGTTATGCGGATTGGCGCCGGATTTGCAGATTCTGGTGGCCGCGCGGGTATTGCAGGGGGTCGGCGCGGCACTATTGGTGCCGTGTTCGCTGACTCTTATCAACCATGCTTTTCCGGTCGCACGGCAGCGCGCCAGCGCGATCGGCGTGTGGGCCGGATGCGGCGGTATCGCGATGGCGGCGGGGCCCCTCGCCGGTGGTCTGCTGATTCACCTGCTCGACTGGCGCAGCATTTTTCTGGTGAACGTGCCGATCGCGTTGATCGGCGCGTGGCTGACTACGCGTGTCGATTCGGTGCGGCCGGCCAGCTCGGACAGGCCGATGGATGGCGCCGGGCAACTGTTCGCCATCGTTGCGCTTGGCGCGTCGGTAGCCGTGCTGATCGAGGGGGCGAAGCTCGGATGGCAGGCGGGCGCGATACATGCGGGCGCGGCGATTGCGCTTGTCGCCTGGGTTGCATTCGTGCTGGTCGAGGCCAAACGCAAACAACCGATGCTGCCGTTGGGCTTCTTTCGTAGTCCAGTGTTTTCTGCCTCGGCATTCGTTTCGCTGATTTCCGGACTGATTTTCTATGGCTTGTTTTTCCTGTTGAGCTTGTACTTCCAGTCTGCACGCGGATGGTCTCCGTTGCGGACCGGCCTCGCATTCCTGCCGTTGACCGTGATGGTGACCATCGGCAGCTTCGTGTCCGGCGCGTTGAACCGGACGTATGGCGCGCACCGGCTCGTTTGTGCTGGCTTCCTGCTGTATGCACTGGGTTTCGCCGGGCTCGTCGCGCTCGCGGACGATGCGCCGTATTGGCGTATTGCGCTTTGCTTTCCTGCAGTCGGTTTCGGGGCGGGGGTGATTTCGCCGGCGGCGACCGCCGCGTTGATGACAGCGGTGGACAAGGCGCGTGCCGGTGTCGGGGCGGGGGTGCTCAACGCGAGCCGACAGACTGGGTCCGCTTTTGGCGTCGCGATCTTCGGTGCGCTGATGAGTGCGATCCAGCCACTCGACGCGGGGATTCGTGTGGCGGTCTATCTGGCGCTTGGCCTGTCGTTGCTGGCCGCGCTGGTCTGGAGTCTCGCTTTGGCCGTAGCGACGCGTTATGCGGGCAGTGATGCCTGGTAAGCCGCGTGAACCGCAAAAGAGAGGCGCGCTGACCGCGTTGGGCGGTATTGGCGGTCCGCCGGCTCGAACATCTCGTGAGCGCTTTGCTGCTGTGTTCCGGGCTGGTCGCCATGGTCACGTAAGAACGACCTTGCCCTATTCGCAGGAGCGGGTGCAATGCCCGCTCATGACCCCTCATGTGGACCAGGCGATTCATTATCGCTGGTACTAGTGTACGGTGAAGCGCTGCCTCGAAAGCACACAAGTGCTGAACTAGCGTCAGCCTCGCGCCAGCTTGCCGCGATCATCGCGTCAAGCACGTCAAGCGCACTAAACCCACCAAGCCCACCAACGGCCCGAATCCGAAAACCCGGTTCCAGGCCAGTCAACCCGCGTCTCCCCGACACACGCTGCACCAGGCGAAACCAGCGCACTGGCCCTACCGTCGAGTGGTCACCAAACTTACACTTTTCCATAAGAGGTCGCCGCTTAGGCAAGCTCACGAGTCTCACCCAATTCACCAAGCAGGAGACATGCATGGCCACACCAGAAACGTCCGCATCGAAGGTCACCGCGGACACGCTCGCCGCATTTTCCGCCGCGTTCAATCGTCACGATGCGAACGCGCTAATGGGCTTCATGACCGAAGACTGTGTGTTCGACGCTGCCGGCGGAAGTGAAGTCTATGGCGCGCGCTTCGTCGGTCGCGACGCGGTGCGCGCGGCGTTCGAAACAGTCTTCAAGACTTTCCCGGATGCGCATTGGGGAAAGGGCCGTCACTACGTAATCGGCGAACGCGGCGTGTCCGAATGGGTATTCACGGGGACGCATGCGGAAGGCTGGCGCATCGAAGCAGAAGGGTGCGATCTCTTCGAGTTCCGCGATGGTCTGATCGCAGTCAAGCGCGCGTTCCGCAAGGAACGTCCGAAGCAGAACGTTTGACGCCGACGAGGAGCTTCTCATGGAGCCAAGTGTCATCACACGGGTCGGCGAAGGTCTGTCCGCAGGACGGGATAGCGCAACACAGTATGACCCGAGATACGACCCGCTGGTCTCGCCGGGACCGGGGCACGGCAAGCAATACGCCCCGACCTACTGGGCCGCGACCGCCGGCACGCCGCCGCCGGACGATGGTCCGATCACGAAAGATATCGACGTGGACGTGGCGATCATCGGCGCAGGATATACGGGGCTCGCGACGGCGCTGTGTCTCGCGCGCGAGCATGGCATCAAGGCCGTGGTGCTCGAGGCCAACAAAACCAGTTGGGGCTGCAGCAGCCGCAATGGCGGACAAGGGCAGAATGCGTCGGGACGCCTGTCGCGTTCCCAATGGATCGAGCGTTGGGGTAAAGACGTCGCGTTGAAAATGCACGACGAGATCCAGGAAGGTTTCGACAACTTCAAGTCGCTGGTGGCCGAAATCGATTGCGATCCGCAGCCGGGTGGCCACTTTCTGATTGCGCACCGGCCGCGCATGATGGACAAACTCGCCGCCGAAGCCAAAGTCTGGAAAGACGTTTTCGGCTATCCGTCCGAGCTCATCGACCAGGCGACGTTGCGCCGCGAGTACGTCAACGATTGCGAGGCGGCCGGCGCGCTCCACGAACCCGAAGGTATCGGCATCCACGCGTTGAAGCTTGCGTATGGCTATCTGCGGCTCGCACGCGAAGCAGGCGCGCGCGTTCATCCGGCGAGCCCGGTGATCGGCTGGGAAACCATCAACGGCATTCATCATCTGCGCACGCCGGGCGGCATCGTGCGGGCCCGGTCTGTGGGTATCGCGACTGGCGCGTATACGGCGCCGGATCTTCATCCTTCGCTGACGGGCCGGGTGATGCCGATCCTGTCGAATTCGATGGTGACGCGTCCGCTCACGCAGCAGGAAATCGCCGCCTGCAATTTTCGAACGACGCAGGTGCTCACCGATACGCGCACGCTGCGTTTCTACTACCGCTTCCTGCCGGACAACCGGCTGCAGATCGGCAGCCGTAGCGCGATCACCGGTGCGGATGCGCCGAATCCGCGCCACTACCAGTTGCTCATCGAAGGGATGGGCCGCAAGTTCCCGGCCTTGCGCGGTGTCCAGATCGACTATTCATGGTGGGGTTGGGTGGATGTGAGCCACGACATGATGCCGCGCGTGTGCCAGCCGGATCCGAAGCAGTCGGTGTTTTACGCACTGGGCTACGGTGGCAACGGTGTGTCATATTCTCAGCAGGCGGGGCGACGCCTCGCCGAACGGATTGCGGGTAAAGGGTCGAAGCAGACGCTGCCGATCTTCACGTCCCCGTTACCCGGCCATCCGTTCGCACCGTTCCGTCGTATTGGACAACGGATGCTCTACCAGTTGTATTTCCGGCGCGACGAGAAACCTTGAACGTGGCCTGCGTGCCGCGCCATCCGCGGCACGTTATTCGCCAGCCGTCGTGCGTCACTTGCGCGGCGTTCCCGTTCGCGCGATTCTGATCGGCCCCTCGATCTCTACTTCGTCGCGGCCACCGTCGTCGCCGCCGCAGGCTGAAGCAGCGGTCCGATGCGCACGGCGATCTCCTTGAGCTTCGGCACCGCTTTCAACAGATCCTCCAGGCTGGAACGCGCCGTGGGCGAATGAACGGCCAATGCCGCGAGCACTCGGCCATCCTCGACGTTGCGCACCGGCACCGCGACCGCCACCATCCCGCGCACGAACTCCTCGTTGTCGACGCCGATGCCGCGCATAGCGAGGCGGTCGAGTTCCGCTTCCAGCAGATCGATATCGGTCAGGGTGCGATACGTCATCGATTTGAGCGGCAAGCGGCGGATGACAAGTCCGCGCTCGGCTGAGCTCATCTGCGAAAGAAACAGCTTGCCGCTGGCGGTGCAATGCAGTGGGACCCGCGTGCCCGGTTGCATATGCAGACGCAAGGGTTCACTCGTCTCGACACGCTCGACGTACAGAACGGTATCGCCGTCGAGCACGGTGAGATTGCAGGTCTCGCCAAGCGACTCCACGAGCGTGCGCAGCAACGAACGGCACGCACGCGTAAACGTGCTGTTCGCGAGCGTGGTGAGGGCGAGCTGCGCGGCGCGGGGCCCGAGCGCGATCGCGCGATCGGCGCCGCGCGAGTCCGGCATGTGCGTGACATAACCGCGTGCTTCGAGCGACTCGATCAGGCGCATCAAGGTCGCCTTCGGAATCTGCAGACGTGAGGACAACTGGGAGAGTGACGACGGTTGTCCGGCGGACGCAAGTTGTTCCAGCACGTTGAGCGCGCGCAGGACGCGGGTGTCGTCGGCGGGCTCGTGAGCGGGTGAGGGGAGATGCGTGGTGTCTCTCATTGTCCTTCCCGAAGCGGATGACGATAAATGCAGCCCGAACGGATCAGTGACAACCCGGATGAACGCGTGCGGACAGATTGAATAGTGAAACGAAAAAGTCGGTTTTCGTACCGGATTATTCAATCGTAACCGGATTTGCTTGAAGTCGAAACTGCCATCCAATAAATTGGGACGAAATGATCCGGTTTTAAAACAAAGGCGGCAGCACGGAGACATCAATGGTACGGAGTTTCGACTACGTGGTCGTCGGCGCGGGATCGGCCGGCTGTGTACTGGCCAACCGCCTCTCCGAGAATGGCCGTTACTCGGTATGCCTGCTCGAAGCCGGGCCGCCCGACCGCTTTCTGTGGATTCATATCCCGATCGGTTACGGCAAGACCATGGTTCATCCGGTCTACAACTGGGGCTTTTACACCGACCCGGATCCGAACATGCACGACCGCAAGCTCTACTGGCCGCGCGGGCGCACGCTGGGTGGCTGCAGTTCCATCAACGGGCTGATCTACATTCGCGGTCAGAAAGAGGATTACGACCGCTGGGCCGCGCTCGGCAATCGCGGCTGGAGCTGGGAGGAGTGCCTGCCTTACTTCCGGCGGCTCGAACACAACGAACTGGGCGAGTCGCCGACACGTGGCGTGGACGGTCCGTTGTGGGCCTCCACGATCAAGCAGCGCCACGAACTCGTGGATGCATTCATCGCGGCATCGAATCGCCTGGGCGTCCCAACGGTCGACGACTTCAATCAGGGCGATCAGGAAGGGGTCGGCTACTACCAGCTGACCACGCGGCGTGGCTGGCGTTGTTCGACGGCCGTCGCTTACCTCAAACCCGCACGCAGCCGTCCGAATCTGCAGATCGAGACCAACGCGCTGGCGTCGAAGATTCTCTTCGAAGGCACACGTGCTACGGGTGTTCGCTATGTGCAGCACGGCAGGGTTCACGAAGTGCGTGCGCACCGCGAGGTGGTGCTGACGGCAGGCGCGCTGCAGTCGCCGCAATTGCTGCAGGTGTCGGGCGTTGGGCCGGCAAAATTGCTCAATGAACTGGGTATTCCGGTGGTCGCCAATCGAGCCGGTGTCGGCGAGAACCTGCAGGACCATCTGCAAGTGCGCCTGACCTATGAAGTGACGCGGCCGATCACCACAAACGACCTGCTGCACTCCTGGACGGGCCGCGCGAAGATGGGGCTGCAATGGGCGCTGTTTCGCGAAGGGCCGCTGGCTGTCGGCATCAATCAGGGCGGCATGTTCTGCCGCGCGTTGCCGGATGAGGCGAAAACGCCCGACATCCAGTTCCACTTCTCCACGCTCTCAGCCGACACCGCGGGCGGCGACGTCCACGCGTTTCCCGGCTGTACCTATTCGATCTGCCAGTTGCGGCCGGAGTCGCGCGGAAGTGTGCGGATCCGCACGAGCGACATGCGCGACGCCCCGTCGATCCAGCCGAATTATCTGGCAACCGATCTCGACCGCCGCACGACGGTTGCGGGTGTGCGTTTCGCGCGCCGCGTCGCCGCCACGGAGCCCATGGCATCGCTGATGAAACGCGAAGTGCGGCCTGGCCGGGAAGCACAAAGCGACGACGAGTTGCTGCATTTTTGCCGCGAATACGGCCAGACGATTTTTCATCCGTCCGGCACCGCGAAGATGGGCGTCGCGAGCGATCCGGGCGCGGTGGTCGACGAACGATTGCGCGTGTATGGCACGCAAGGTTTGCGGGTGGTCGATTGTTCGATCATGCCGACGCTGGTCTCCGGCAATACCAACGTACCGATCGTGATGGTCGCTGAGAAGGCGTCCAGCATGATTCTTGAGGATGCTCGCGCCGGCGACCTTTCGGCTGGGCAAGTGCAATCGCGGAGCATGGAAGCGCAATACTGAGGCAACAGCGGACGCAAAAGCAGAAACAGCAACAACGAAGCGAAGTGGCCGCAAGAAGTAAAACGATCGCTACCTGACTCGCTGCATCCGAAGTCGATAAAAGCAGCGTGCAGGCGGCGGAATTCGTGCCCCAGGAGGAGACAGACAGGGGCTTAAATGTGCTGCGTTGCCGGGACGGCACGCGGCCATCCATTGGAGGAGGCGCTATGGCAATCGATAAGCGGGTTATCCGCCGCGTTGCATTCGCGAGCGTGATTGGTGCGACGGTCGAATGGTATGACTTTTTTCTGTACGGCGTCGTCGCGGGCATTGTGTTCAACAAGCTTTACTTTCCCGCTCACGATCCGCTCGTCTCGACCATGCTGGCCTACGGCACGTTCGCTGTCGGCTTCGTGACGCGGCCGCTCGGCGGCGTGATCTTCGGTCACTTCGGCGACAAGGTTGGACGCAAGTCCGCATTGATCTGCACGTTGATCATCATGGGGGTTTCGACGGCGGGCGTCGCCTTCGTGCCGACCTTCGATCAGATCGGCATCTGGGCGCCCATTCTGCTGCTCTTCCTGCGCGTGTTGCAGGGCATTGGGCTCGGGGGTGAGTGGGGCGGCGCGGTGCTGATGGCCTACGAATATGCGCCGCCGAACCGCCATGGTCTCTACGCGAGCTTGCCGCAGATCGGTTTGTCGATCGGCTTATGCCTCGCGTCGGGCATCGTCGCGGGCATTTCCCACCTGCTGCCGGAAGCGGCGTTTCTGTCTTGGGGCTGGCGGGTCGCGTTCGGCGCTTCGTTGCTGCTCGTGGTCCTCGGCCTCTACATCCGCATCAAGGTGATGGAGACGCCCGAGTTTCTCGCGCTCAAGCGCAACCGCCGTGATGTGAAAATCCCGTTCGTCGACATGATTACGCGCTACCGCAGTTCGGTGCTGCTCGGCATGGGCGCACGCTGGATCGACGGGGTGTTCTTCAACATCTTCGCGGTGTTCATGATCGGCTACCTCACGCAACGTCTTTCGATGAGTCGCACGGAAGCGCTCACCGGCGTGATGATCGCGGCGATGGTGATGTGCTTCTTCATCCCTTTCTTCGGCCGGATGTCGGACCTGATGGGACGCGCGCGGGTGTATCGCTGGGGCTCGCTGATCTGCGGCGCCTCGGTGCTGCCGGCGTTCTGGCTGATGGAGACGCAGGCCGGCAATACGCTGGGCGTCTGGCTCGGCGTGGTGATCCCGTTCGGCATCTTCTACGCGATGGTCTACGGTCCGGAAGCCGCGCTCTTTGCCGAACTGTTCGACCCGGAGGTGCGCTATACCGGCATCTCGTTCGTGTATCAGTTCTCGGGGATCTTCGCGAGCGGCCTCACGCCGATCATCGCGACGGCACTGCTGCGTCTCGACGGCGGCAAGCCCTGGTATGTGTGCGGCTACGTGATTCTGTCCGCGCTGCTCTCGGCATGGGCGGCGCGAGCGATGGAACGGCGCATGAAACCTTTCGACGGGATGGCGACCGTGCGTTGATGGCGCGGCCTGTGGGGTCGATGCAGAGAAAGCGCCGCCCAGGACGAGGGATTTTGTTTGTAATAAAATGGAACAAAATGTACCGAAAAATGGAATGACCCGGCGGCGCCGAACGAACATCCCCACAGCGGGGAGGAGAATGAAGTGACTGATATCGTGACTGGCAAACCCGACAGAATGGTCGCTGTACGAACCGTTTTCGGCATCGATTCCAGCCTGATGGTGCCCGCTTTCAGCGAGCGCGACGACCACGTGCCGGAGATCGACGAGGTCTACCGCTTCAATCCGGAAGTGACACTGGCGATCCTGGCCGGCTTCAGCCGTGATCGCCGGGTGATGGTGCAGGGCTTGCACGGTACCGGGAAGTCGACGCACATCGAACAGGTTGCGGCCCGCCTCAACTGGCCGTGCGTGCGTGTCAATCTCGATGGCCATATCAGCCGCCTCGATCTGGTCGGTAAAGACGCGATCGTGGTGCGCGACGATCTGCAGGTCACCGAGTTTCAGGAGGGGATCGTGCCATGGGCATTGCAGCGCCCGGTCGCCCTGATCTTCGACGAATACGATGCGGGGCGTCCGGATGTGATGTTCGTGATCCAGCGCATTCTCGAGCGCGACGGCAAGTTCACGCTGCTCGACCAGAATCGTGTGATTCATCCGCATCCGTATTTCCGCATGTTCGCCACCACCAATACGGTGGGACTGGGCAATCTGAACGGTTTGTATCACGGCACGCAAGTGCTGAATCACGCGCAGATGGATCGCTGGAACGTGGTGGCCACGCTCAACTATCTGCCGCGCGCGGAAGAGGCCGGCATCGTGCTTGCACGCGTACCGGAACTGGCTGACGAGGCGGGGCGTGCGCTGATCGAGGCTATGGTGAGCGTGGCGGAACTCACCCGCAAGGGCTTTGCGAGCGGCGACCTGTCGACGCTGATGTCGCCGCGCACGGTGATCAACTGGGCGGAGAACTGCCAGATTTTCCATGATCCCGCGATGGCGTTTCGCCTGACCTTCCTGAACAAGTGCGATGAAGCGGAGAGGTCGATCGTGGCCGAGTATTTTCAGCGCTGCTTCGGTACTGAACTCGAGGCCGCGCCCAACGTTGAAGACCAGGCAGCGGGCATCCGCTGATGACGTCGGACAGGCAAGCGGCGCTGCGCGCGGAGCAACGCGAGGCCCTGTGCGCCGCGACCGTGCGTGCGCTCACAGGCGACGCCACGTTGCATTATCGCGAAGGCCGTTTGTGCCGTGACCTGCGGCCTTTGCCCTTGCACGCGCCGCATCTGCGCACCGATCCGCAGCAGGACGATCTCGCATCCTTGCGCGGCGCCGCCGACGGCGCGGCCTTGCGACTCATGCACTCCGATGCGGCGCTGCACAGCCGGCTATGCCCGACGGACCGTGTCGAGCGACTGGTATTCGAACTGCTCGAGCAACTACGGTGCGAGACGCAGACGCCGCCCGGCATGCCGGGCCTGGTGCAGAATCTGCGCGATCGTTTCGAGGCCTGGTCGCTGGCTTTCTATCGGTCCGGACTCGCCGAAGACCACCTCGGCATCCTCCTGTACACCGTGGCGCAGATTGCGTGGTCGCGCCTGACCGGCTGGCCTGTGCTCGAGCAAACCGAAGGCCTGATCGAAGCCACGCGCGCGGCGATCGCGCCGGTAGTGGGCGTCTCGCTGGCGGGTTTGCGCAGGCATCGACAGGAGCAGGGCGCGTTCGCTGTCCATGCGCTCGAACTGGCGAGGCTGGTGGGCGACATGATCCGAAGCTCCCGCGCGGAGGCGCTGGACGATGCGGAAGATGATCCGCAGGAGAGCAACGACAAAGCCCCGCGCACAGCGTTCTCGCTCTGGTTCGACGTCGAGGACGACGAGTACAAGGACATGGCTGTTGCGCTCACGGGCAGAAGCCGCGTGCTCGAGGCCTCGGAGCAGGGTTATCGGGCCTATACCGCACGCTATGACCGCGAGATCGTGCCAGGCACGCTGGTCCGCAAGGCCTTGCTCAGTGAGTTTCGCGAGCGGCTCGACGAACGTGTCGCTGCCCAGGGCATCAACGTGGCGCGGCTCGCGCACGCGTTGAAGGCGGCGCTGGCGATTCCGCAACGCGACGGCTGGTCGTTCGGTGAAGAGCATGGGCGTATCGACGGAAGGCGTCTCGCCCAACTGGTTAGTTCTCCGGCTGAACGGCGTCTATTCCGGCTTGAACGAAACACGCTCTTGGCAGACTGCGTCGTCGGCTTCCTGATCGACTGCTCGGGCTCGATGAAAGCGCATATCGAGCCGGTGGCGATCATGGTGGACATTCTCACGCGCGCGCTCGACCAGGCCGGTGTCACTACCGAGGTGCTGGGCTTCACCACAGGCACCTGGAACGGCGGCCGCGCCCGGCTCGACTGGCTGGCGCAGGGCCGGCCGTCTCATCCGGGCCGGCTCAATGAACTGTCTCATCTGGTGTTCAAGGACGCCGACCAGAGCTGGCGACGCGCCCGCGCCGACATTGCCGCGCTCTTCAAGGCAGACCTGTTTCGCGAGGGCGTGGATGGCGAAGCGGTCGACTGGGCATGCACGCGCCTCGTCGCCCGTCCTGAGGCGCGACGGATTCTGATCGTGATCTCGGATGGCAGCCCGATGGATAGCGCGACGGGTCAGGCCAACGACGCCTTCTATCTCGACAACCACCTCAAGGCCGTCGTGGTGCGCCATGAGGCTTCGCGCGATGTGGAGGTGCTGGGCCTGGGCGTCGGGCTGGATCTCAGTCCGTATCACCGCCGTTGTCTGGCGGTGGACCTATCCGCGCCACCCGACATGAAGCTGTTCGCGGAGATCGTGGGTTGGATCGGCGCACGCGCGCCGGGCGGCAGGCGGTGACTGCTCCGGCGGCCTGACCCCGAGTGGGTCACGACGCGAACGGTGTGGTGTGTGCGTCCAGCGGGGCTTCTGCGGTTTGCGCCTGCACGGCAGTCACCGCGATCACGTAGTAGATATCGTCGGCGCTGCAGCCGCGCGAAAGATCGTTGGCAGGTTTTCTCAGGCCTTGCAGCAAGGGGCCGATTGCCTTCGCATCGCCGATCCGCTCAGCCAGCTTGTAGCCGATATTGCCGGCTTCGAGACTCGGGAAAATCAGCACGTTGGCGTGTCCTTGAACCTGCGAGTGCTCGATCTTGCGCATGGCGATCTCGGAGACGAGTGCCGCGTCCAGTTGCACGTCGCCGTCGATCGCCAGATGCGGACGCTGTGCCCTCACCTGGCGCGTTGCTTCCACGACCTTGTCGACTGCCGCGTGCCGGGCGCTGCCGCTGGTCGAGAATGACAGCATGGCTACGCGCGGCTCCTCCATCAGCAGGCTTTGCGCGCTGTCGGCCGCCGCCATGGCAATCTGGGCCAGTTCGCCGGCGTCCGGGTCCACCACCAGCCCGCAGTCAGAGAAGATCAAGCCACCTTTGAGCGTGTGGAAGGGCTCGCACAGCATCATCAGAAAGAAACTCGACACGAGCTTGAAGGACGGATGAATGCCGATGATCTGGATCGCCGTGCGGACCACTTCGGCGGTCGTGTGCACGGAGCCTGCCACCGAGCCGTCGGCGTGACCGAGCCGCACCATCAGGTTGGCAAAGCAGAGGGGCTTGAGGATTTCCTGCGTGGCTTCATCCGGCGTCATGCCTTTCTTGCTGCGCAGTGCGAAGAGCGCTTCGGCAAACGAGGGTGCGAGCGGCGAGGTTGCGGGATCCACCAGCTCCATGCCAGACAGTTCGATGTTTTGCTCGGCAGCGGCCGCGCGGATGCGCGCACTCGCGCCCACCAGCACGATGCGGGCGATGCCTTCACGCGTGGCGCGCTGCGCGGCCTCCAACATGCGAGGATCCTCCGCTTCGCAGAGCACGATGCGTCTTTGCGAGGAGCGGGCGCGTTCGATGATGCGGTTGATGGCTTTCATGGCACTGGGCGGAAGTCATGGTTGGGGAGGCGGAGGCAGCAAACGGCAGACGGCAAATGGCAAACAAAGAGGCCGGAAACGGCAGGGGAAGCCCCGTTTCCGGCCCGCCGGGCAGTGGGAACAAATCTCCCGCCGCCCGGACCATCAGACAGCGGACGGCTCAGACATAGTCCTTGTACTTGTCGAGCAGGCGCACCGGCTTGGCCAGCGCATCGCGGCGGAACGGATCGCCGAGCTCGCGGGTGCACATGATCTCGATGATGGTGGTCTTGCCCTGGTTCATCTGCGCATCGATCGCACGCTTGAGCGCCGGGCCGACGTCCTCGAGCCGGTCCACTGTGACACCCTCGGCGCCCATCGCACGCGCGATGCCCGCGAAGCTCTGGTTGTCGAGTTCACCGGCGACGAAGCGGCGGTTGTAGAAGTCGACCTGGTTTTTCTTCTCGGCGCCCCATTGCCGGTTGTGGAAGACCACCGCGGTGACCGGAATGTTGTGGCGCACGCAGGTCATGGTTTCCATCAGGCTCATGCCCCACGCGCCGTCACCGGCATAGGAGACCGCGGGGCGATGCGGGGCCGCAACCTTGGCGCCGATGATGGTGGGGAACGCATAGCCGCAGTTGCCCCAACTCATCGCGGCGAAGAAGCTGCGCGGCTTTTTGAAGCGCAGATAGCTGTTGGCCACCGAGTTGATGTTGCCGATGTCGGTGGAGACCATCACGTCATCCGGCATGGCTTTTTCGAGCTCGCGCAAGACCTGGCGCGGGTGCAGATAGTCGCCGCCGCCGGGCGTGCGCTCGTCTTTCTGCTCCTCGATCATGTCCAGGCTGTAGGGGTCGCGCTCGTGAGTCCAGCCGTCGAGTTCCTTCTCCCATGCCGCCTTCTCCGCGGCGATCTGGCCGGCGCGTTCTTCACGCGAGGCGTCGCAGACGAGGGTGCGGCCTTCGAGACGCTGCGTCAGTGCAACCGCGGCGGCCTTGGCGTCGCCGCAGATGCCCACGGAGATCTTCTTCACCAGGCCGAGCATCTTGTGATCGGCGTCGATCTGGATGATCCTGGCGTTCTGCGGCCAGTAGTCCATGCCGTGTTGGGGCAGCGTGCCGAACGGTCCCAGACGCGAACCGAGTGCGATCACCACGTCGGCGCGCTGGATCAGCTTCATCGCGGCCTTGGAGCCTTGATAGCCGAGCGGGCCGCACCACAGCGGGTGGTCGGCGGGGAAAGAGTCGTTGTGCAGGTAGCTGTTGACGACCGGCGCGGCCAGACGCTCGGCGAGCGCCTTGCATTCTTCGATCGCATCGGCCATCACCACGCCGCCGCCGGAGATGATGACCGGGAACCTGGCTTGGGAGAGCAGTTCAGCCGCTTCGTTCAGGCGTTGATCGCCGCCGGGGCCGCGGTCGAGGCGCTGCGGTTGCGGAATCTCGGCCTTGATCTGGCCGTAGAAGTAGTCGCGCGGAATGTTCAACTGCGTGGGGCCCATCTCGGCCAGCGCGCGGTCGAAGCAGCGGCCGGTGAATTCAGCCATGCGTGCGGGATGGGTGACGTGGCCCTGATACTTGGTGAACTCCTGGAACATGGGGAGTTGCTTCGCTTCCTGGAAGCCGCCGAGGCCAATGCCCATGGTGCCGGCCTCGGGCGTGATCATGACCACAGGGCTGTGCGCCCAATAGGCCGCGGCGATGGCGGTCACGCAATTGCTGATGCCCGGGCCGTTCTGGCCGATCACCACGCCATGGCGGCCCGACACACGGGCATAGCCGTCGGCCATGTGGCCGGCGCCCTGTTCGTGCACCACGGGAATGAGGCGAATGCCGGCGGGCGCGAAGATGTCCATGGCGTCCATGAAGGCCGAGCCCATGATGCCGAACATGTCGGTCACGCCGTTCGCGGCCAGGGTTTCGACGAAAGCTTCTGACGGGGTCATGGCCTGCGGGCCGCTGACAGGGGGGTGATCGCTCATGAGGGCTGTCTCCAATGTTTAATGAAACCGGAACAATTTGTTCCGAAAAGTGCTTATCTAAAATGTAGAGCATGCACCTGTGATGGTCAATAGATGATGCAAAATAAACGGTACAAATTGTCTCGAAAATTGATGAATGTGATGCAAGGTGGAATGCGAGGAGAGCGGCTCAATCCCACGGCAGCGAATAGGTCTTCACGTTGGTGAAGCTTTTCATCGCTTCCTGGACGCCTTCCTTGTAGCCAAGACCCGAATCCTTGATGCCGCCGAACGGCGTCAACTCGAGCCGGTAACCGGGCACCTCGCGCACGTTCACGCTGCCCACCTGCAGTTCGGCGATAAAGCGCGTGATGTAATCGAGGCGATTCGTGCAGACCGAAGACGAGAGCCCGTAGTCGGTCGAATTGGAAATCCGGATCGCGTCGTCGATATCGCGAAAGCGGATCACCGGTGACACGGGGCCGAAGGTTTCGTATTTGACGAGCGGCATGTCCGGGGTGACGTGATCGACCGCGGTTGGCGAATACAGCGCGCCGTCGCGACGATTGCCCACCAGAAGCTTCGCGCCGCGGCTGATCGCATCGTTCACCTGAGCTTCAAAGAATTTCGCTGCGGCTTCGTCGATGACGGTGCCCATGTCGGTCGCCGGATCGGCGGGATCGCCATAACGTATGGCGCGGGTTTTCTCCACGAGCAGTTCGACGAAACGGTCGGCCACCGCCTCGTGCACCAGAATGCGCTTGACCGCGGTACAACGCTGGCCGGAGTTCTTGTAGGAGCCGGAGACGGCGAGTGTGCTGGCTTCTTCCAGGTCGGCGTCTTCCATCACGATGATCGGATCGTTGCCGCCGAGTTCGAGCACCACGCGTCGATAGCCCATCTTGCTGGCGATATATTTGCCGATCTGCACGCCGCCCGTGAACGTGATCAGATCGACGTGCTCGTTCGTGATGAGTTCGTCGGCGATGTCTTTCGGGTCGCCGGTGATGACCTGCAGCATTTCCTGCGGCAGACCGGCCGCATAAAGGATGTCCGCGAGCAGGTACGTGGACAACGGCACTTTCTCGGAGGGCTTGACGACCATGCGGTTGTTGGTCGCGATGGAGGGCACGACTTTGTGCGCAACCTGATTCATCGGATGGTTGAACGGGGTGATCGCGGAAATGACGCCGAGCAGGGGATCTCGCTGGGTGTAGACGCGGCGCTTCTTGCCGTGCGGCGTGAGATCGCAGGAAAACACCTGGCCGTCGTCTTTGAGCGCCTCGTTGGCACCGAATGTCATCACGTCGGCGACGCGGCCTGCCTCGTACAGCGAGTCTTTCTTACACAGGCCGGACTCTGCGGTGATCAGATCGGCAATTTCTTCAGTACGCCGACGGACCATGTCTGCCGCAAGCAGCAGGATCTGCGAGCGCTCGTAGCGCGTCAGCCGCGCGCGATATTGGTGTGCCCAGGCAAAGGCGTGTCGCACGTCGGCAAGTTTCGCCTTGGGCACCGTGCCGACCAGTTCACCGTTATAGGGATTGAAGACTTCGATGATCTCTGCATGCCGGATTCTTTCTCCGCCGATGCGCAGCGCTTCATGACGAACCTGCGGCGACGGCCGGACTTTCTCGATCGAATTCATGCTGCGCTCCAGCGATAACAGACAGCTGAAGTATTGCGGCTGGCACCGCAAGCCGAGTAGTGCCAGCCGCCGCCAATCGCTGAGTCCACGCTGGCCTTCTACAATCACACCCGGCCTTTCCACGGCACCAGCACGCGCTCCATGTGTCGCATCAACAAGTCAAAGCACAAAGCAAAGAAGCCAATGACGACAATGCCCATGATCACCACGTCGCTGGCGAGGAACTCCGCAGCGTTGAGCACCATGAAGCCGAGGCCACTCGTCGACGCCACCATTTCCGCGGCAACCAGTGTCGTCCAACCGACGCCAATACCTATGCGCATACCCGTGAAAATCTCCGGCAGTGCGGATTTCAGGATCACATACAACACCACCTGCGTGCGCGAGGCGCCCATCGAATAGGCCGCATGAATCTGCTCGATCGACACGGAACGCACGCCGGATCGCGCCGCGATGGCGAGTGGCGCGAAGATGGCCAGGTAGATGAGAAAGACTTTGGAGAATTCACCAATGCCGAACCAGATGATGATGAGCGGCAAATAGGCGAGCGGCGGAAGCGGACGATAGAACTCGATGGGTGGATCGAACATGCCCCGCGCAAAGCGCGAGACGCCCATCATCACGCCGATTGGAATCGCGGTCACGCAGGCGAGCGCGAAGGCGCCGAACACGCGCAGCAAGCTGATGCCGGTATGCTGCGCGAGCGTGGAGTTGGCGAAGCCTTCGGTCGCGACGTAGATGAACTTCGCGTACACGGCTTGCGGCGACGGCAGAAAGAGCGGCTTGATCCAGTGCAGGTTAGTCGCTACAAACCATAGCCCGATGAACAGGCCGACCGTGATGAGGCTCGTGACGACGCTGCTGCCCTGGCCGGGCACGCCGAAGGTGTCTCCAGGCCGCGCGGGTTTCTTGGCGAGAAGGCGTGGACGTCGACCGGGAGTGCGCGGCGGTTCCATCGGCGTGTCGGAGCCGAGCGAGGTTTGCTGGCCGTGCGCCAACGCATGAGCCCGTTTTGAACTAAACATGTGTCACCTCGGCTTCGGCGGCGTGCATTTTCTCGTCGCCGTAAATGATGCTGAGCACGCGTTCGCGCATCTCGATGAAATCGGGGCTCGACTTGATCGCGCGCGCGTCGCGTGTTTCGAGAAAACGTCGGTTGAAATCCAGCTCATAGGTGTGCGTGACGCGCCCCGGACGCGGCGACATCACGATCAGGTGGCTGGCCAGAAAGAGCGCTTCCTCGACGCTGTGCGTGATGAAGAAGAACATCTTGCTGGTCTTCGTCCAGACGTCGAGCAGCAGTTCCTGAATGGTTTCGCGGGTGAGCGCATCGAGCGCGGCCATCGGCTCGTCCATCAGCAGCATGGCGGGGTCGCAGGTCAGCGCGCGGGCGATGCCGACACGCTGCTGCATCCCGCCCGAGAGCTGATAGATCATGTGCTTGTGAAAGTCCTGCAAGCCGACCAGTGCCAGATTGCGCGTGGCGATCTCGCGCCGCTGCGTTTTCGGCACGCCCTGAAGCTTCAGGCCGAATTCGGCGTTGTCGATCACGTTGAGCCAGGGCAACAGGGCGTGCTTCTGGAACACCACACCACGGTCGGCGCCTGGACCTGCGATCGGCGAACCGCCGAGCAGCAGCTCGCCGCTGGTCGGCGCAATGAAGCCCGCCATAAGCGAGAGCAGGGTGGTCTTGCCACAACCCGATGCGCCGAGCGCGACGACGAAGTCGCCCGAGTTGATCGTCAGATTGATGTTGTCGAGCGCGTGTACCGTCTGGCCGGGCTTGCGGCCCGGAAAGACCACGCTCACATTTTTGACTCTCATGCTTTCCATGTTGCCTCCTGAATCGACAGAACCGGCTTACGTCATTTGAGTTTCATTGCCGCTTCGGCATACGCCGGGGTCACGAACTTCGAGTAATCGGGTAACACCGCGCTGATCTGTTTCTGATCCTTCAGGAAGTTGGCCGTGTCCTTCAGCGCGAAGGTTGCGCGGCCCGCGCTGCCACCGCCCAGCCATTGCGAGGAGGCCTGCTCCTGGAGCGTTGGGAAGGCATAGAGCGAGAGCGACGCCGGCACGTCGGCCGGCGAGCCGCCAATCATCTTCGCGATGGCTGCGGCCTGCGGCGAGGTAGCATTCCATTGCGCCGCATTCTTTCGATACTGATCGTCCGCGTCGGAAATGGCTTTCACGAGTTTTGCCATGAAGTCCTTATGCGCCTCGCCCCATTGGCGGTCGACGGCGATCCCGTCGAAGGTCGGTTTGCCGAGCTTCGACAGGTCGCCGGACGTAATCAGGACCTTGCCGCTCTTCTTCAATTGCGCGAGCGCCGGGTCCCACACGTAGGCGGCGTCGATATCGCCGCGCTCCCACGCCGCGACCAACTGGTTCGGCTGCATGTTGAGGATCTTCACCTCGGACGGATTGATGCCCCAATGCTGCAGCGCGAACATGGTGTGATAGTGCGTCGTCGAGACGAACGGCACGCCGATCGTCTTGCCCTTCAGATCGGCCGGTTTGGTGATGCCGGAGCCGTTGCGTACGACCATCGCTTCAGCCTGGTTGATGTTGTCCAGAATCCAGAAGAGCTGCAGGTCGAGGCCCTGGCTGACCGCCGCCGCGAGCGGGCTCGAGCCGATCACGCCGACCTTCACGTCGCCTGACGCCATGGCGGTCGCGACCTTCGCGCCGGATTCGAATTGCCGCCAGTTGATCTTGTAGCCCGTCTCTTTCTCGATCGAGCCGTTCGCGATCGCGACGACCCATGGGTCGACGATCTGTTGATAGGCTATTGTGACCTCTTTGTCCTGCGCGTGGCTGGCTGGCGCCACCGCGCAGGCGAGCGCGGCGAATGCCGCCACAGTCACGCGGCGCGTCAGATCGCCGAACCAGCGGGACAGCTTTTTGGGGTGATCGCTTTTCATCGTAGGTCTCCAGAATGGCCGTGTAGGTACGCGAATACACGTGAATCCAACGCCCGCCGACGGGGGCTTGTCCCAATCGCCGGCAATGGGATGATGCGAGTATCGTCAGTAATAAATGTTGCGGGTTAGGGCCAGACGTGGCTGATCGTTGAGTCCACACCGCTGCACCAGAATGGGCCGCCGCGCCGGTCCCGCCGGCAGCCGCCCGAGAGTGGCTGGCAGGCGTTTTTTTGCACGTCCACAATGCCGGTGTCCGCCTTCGTGCGGGCGGGCTCCGCCTATAAAAATCAGGAGAAAGCATGGCAAGTCGCACCTCGGTGGCCCTATGGACCCAGCGGTTCCAGCGTTCAGCCGAGTCGAACATGAGCCTCCAGGGTCAGATTCGCCAGATGCTGGTGGCCGCGATTCTGGACGGCCAACTGCTGCCGGATCACGCATTGCCGTCCAGCCGGGAGCTGGCCGACCAGTTGAGTGTTGCCCGCAATACGGTCGTGCTGGCTTACCAGCAGTTGGTTGAGGAGGGCTATCTGATTTCGCGTGAGCGCAGCGGGCATTTCGTCAACCCGGCGATCCTCGAGGGGCGGCACGAATTTGCGCCGCTGCAGACGGTCCCCGGACAGGCGGCCAATGAGGCGCTTGCAAGGCCGGATTGGGACCAGCGCGTCAGAAGGCGGCCGTCCTTGCAGCGCAATATCGTCAAGCCCGGAAATTGGCTGAGCTACGAATACCCCTTTATCTACGGACAGTTCGACCAGTCGCTGTTTCCGACTAACGACTGGCGCGAATGCTGCATGAAAGCGCTGTCGGTGATGGAGATTCGCAACTGGGCGCCGGACCTGATCGAGCGCGACGACGAGTCGTTGATCCAGCAGATCCGCACTCGGGTGCTGCCGCGGCGCGGCGTGTTTGCGATGCCCGACGAAATCGTCGTGACGATCGGCTGCCAGCAGGCGCTCTATCTGATCGCGGATCTGCTCGCGAGCGAGCGGACCACGATCGGCTTCGAAAACCCCGGCTATCCGGATGCCCGCAATATCTTCGAGAACCGCAATGCGCGGCTGCAGCCACTGCCTGTAGATAGCGGCGGCGTGCGCCCGGTCGAGGACGCCGATCTGCTCGCGCAATGCGATTACGTCTATGTGACGCCAAGTCATCAGTGCCCGACCACGGCCACCATGCCCATCGAGCGCCGCCACGCGCTGCTGGAACAGGCGCAGGCCCATGACTTCGTATTGATCGAGGACGACTACGAGAGCGAAAACAACTTCTCAGGCACACCGCATCCGGCATTGAAGAGCCTGGATACCGCGGACCGGGTGATCTATATCGGCAGTCTGTCGAAGACTTTTGCGCCCGGGCTGCGGCTGGGTTATATCGTCGGGCCGCGTGAACTGGTCCGTGAACTCCGTGCGCTGCGGCGCCTGATGGTGCGGCACCCGGCCGCCTATATTCAACGTGCATTTGCCACCTTTCTGGCGCTCGGGCACCACGATGCGCTGCTGCGGCGGCTCGCTCACGCCTATCGGGAACGCGCGCAGGCGCTGATGACGGCGCTCGACACGCACCTTCCGGAAGCGCGCTACCTGCCGGTCGGCGGCGGCGCGTCGTGCTGGGTCGAAGGGCCGCCGTGGCTCGATGCGACACAGCTTGCCGCGGACGCGCAGGCACATGGCATCCTGATCGAGCTGGGCCGGGTTTTCTTCATGACGGGACTGGAGCAGAACCACTGCTTCCGGATGGGCTTTTCGGCCATCAAGCTCGAAAAGATCGATGAGGGCGTGCGCCTGCTCGCGGAGCTCGTGCGCGCGCAGCAGCCCGAGGAATAGGCGGGCGGCGCGCTAGAACGTTTTAGCGAGCTGCTGAGCGGCTTCCTGCAGGCGCGGCACGAACTCGAGAGCGCGCGACAGCGGCGCCCGCGAGACCGGCGCATGAACGGCGATCGCCGCGATGCAGGTGTTGTTCTCATCCATCACCGGCGCGGCTACACACGCGATGCCGGCGACAAATTCCTCATTGTCGATGGCGATGCGCTTGTGCGCGGTGCGGTCGAGTTCCGCTTCGAGCAGTTCGGGGTCGGTGATCGTATTCGGCGTGAAGCGTTCGAGCTTCAGCGTGCGGACGAGGGCGCTGCGTTGTTCGCGCGGCAGCATGGCCAGCAGCAGCTTGCCGCTCGCGCTGCAATGCGCCGGTACGTGCGAGCCGGGCTTGAGATCGAGCCGTAACGGCCAGGGCGCTTCGAGCCGGTCGAGATACAGCACTTCGGTTTCGTGCAGCATCGTGAGGTTGCAGGTCTCGCCGAGATCGGCAACCAGATTCGACAGGATCGCATGCCGCAACCGGCGGGCACCCGAGTGCATCATGACGCCAAGACCGAGTTGCGCGAGACGCGGCCCGATCACGTAGGCATTCTTCTGACCGGGTTCGCGGATCACGAGACCACCTGCCTCGAGCGAAGCCAGCATGCGATGCAGCGAAGCCTTCGGCAGGTCGACGTCCTGGGCAATGTCGGCAAGCGACACCGGACCTTCGGCGCGGACGAGATGTTCCAGCAGGGCGAACGCGCGCAGGGTAGGAGTATCCGCTTTAGTCATGGTGCCGTTCCGGAAAATGGATCGGCGTCATTGTACCGTGCGCCTTTGTCGGTCATGGTTTTCGCCGGATTGGGGAGGCTTCGGCGCGCAATTTCAGCGCAGATCATCCCGTTTTTCGGAATGCGGTGCGGCGCGATATTCCAGCGCTACTGCCGGAAAGTCTTGGCGGTTTCCTCCGCGGCCAACCGCAGATCGGGCAGGAAGGCCAACAGATCGTCGAGCACGACCCGCCCGACGGGCGCCTGGACGGCGATGGCCGCGCAGGCTCGATTGCGATCCAGCATGACCGGCACCGCGATCGCGATGAGTCCCTGCAAATGTTCCTGATTGTTGATCGCGAGCTGGCGCCGCCGCGTGATGGTCAACTCCTTGCGCAACTCGCCGCGATCCGTAATCGTCCGCTCGGAATAAGCGCGCAGTGGCAAGGTTTCGATAACCCGTTCGCGCCGGTCTTTGGGAAGAAAGCTGAGCAACAGCTTGCCGCTTGCCGAACAGTGCAGGGGCACGTGCGAGCCCGGTTGAAGGTGCATGCGCAGCGGCCACTCCGTTTCCACCCGGTCCACATAGACCACGTCGTTGCCGGCCAGCATCGTCAGATTGCAGGTCTCGCCAATTTTTGCCACCAGTTGTTCAAGCAGAACATGGCGGGCAGCGGCCGGGCCCGCATGCATCAGCACATTAACCGCCAGCATGCGCACGCGCGGCGAGCACTCATACAGCCTGTCGCCGGCGCTGCGCGTGACCAGCCACGCATCCATCAACTGCACCAGAATGCGATGTACGGTCTGCTTGGGCAGTTCGAGGGCATGGACGAGATCCGTCATGGAAAGCGGGCCGCTTGCCTCAGCCAACGTTTCGAGTACGCGAAATGCGCGTACGGCCGCCGCATTCGATTGATTCGAAGTCGCCACGCTGTCTCCGCGATGTCGTAGTTATAAGTTGGATTGTGCATCGGTCTGTTTAGTTTTCGGGACTATGGAAAGTCCCGAATTTCGCACTTTTCGATTCTGGCCCGCTCAGCGCAAGGGATAGTTCAAAAAACGGGACTCCGAAGCAGGTACGGCTCACTAGATTGGTACCAACGCCAATTTTTTCAGTCCGGAGTGAACCGTATGAACGTTAGGGCCACAGAAGCGGAAGCTACGCACGCTGGTACACATAGCGAAGTCGAACGTGTCGTCTCGTTACTGGTTGCACGTGCGCGCGCCGCACAGCGCGGATTCGAGGTCGCGGGGCAGGACGTGCTCGATGCCGCCACCGACGCCGCCGCGTGGGCGATCATGGAGCCCGCCCGCAACCGCCAACTCGCCGAGCTGGCGGTGCGCGACACCGGTCTCGGCAACGCGGACGACAAGTTCCGCAAGAACTATCGCAAGACGCTCGGTCTGTTGCGCGATCTGCGCGGGCAGAAGACCACGGGGGTGATCGCGCGTCATGACGCCACCGGCATCGTCGAGATCGCGCGGGCGGTCGGCGTGGTGGCGGCGATCACGCCGTCCACCAATCCGGCGGCCACGCCGATCAACAAGATCGTCAACGCGCTCAAATGCGGCAATGCCGTCATCGTGGCGCCTTCTCCGAAGGGCTATTCGTCGTGCGCGCTGCTGATCGAATTCATTCACGCGCAATTCGCCAGAGTCGGGCTCGCGGCCGACCTCGTCCAGATGTTGCCCGCGCCGATCAGCAAGGCGGCCACCGCTGAACTGATGCGGCAGTGCGATCTGGTCGTGGCGACCGGCTCGCAGGCGAACGTGCGGATGGCCTACGCCAGCGGGACGCCCGCATTCGGCGTGGGCGCGGGGAACGTTGCTTCGATCGTCACTGCGTCCGCCGATTTGCACGATGCAGCGCACAAGATCGCGCGCTCGAAAACGTTCGACAACGCCACGAGCTGTTCATCGGAAAACAGCGTTGTGATCGAAGACGCGGTGTACGCGGACATGATGGCCGAACTGACCGCCTGCGGTGGCGTGATGCTCGACGCCGCGCAAAAGGCGCAATTGCAGGCCGCCCTGTGGTCGAACGGCAAGCTGGCGGCACACTGCACAGCGCGCTCGGCCACGGCGATTGCACGCGCGGCGGGCCTCGACGGCATCGCCGCACATGAGCCCGCTTTCCTGATGGTGGAGGAAACCGGCTTCGGCGCTGATTACCCGTTCTCGGGCGAGAAGCTCGCGCCGGTGCTGACCGTTTATCGCGCGGAATCCTTCGACGCCGCTGCCGACATCGTGCGCGGCATCTACGGCTACATGGGCGCAGGACACTCGGTCGGCCTGCATTCCAGCGACTCGGGCCAGGCGGAGCAGCTAGGTTCGACGTTGCCGGTTGCGCGCGTGATCGTGAATCAGGCGCATTGCCTTGCGACCGGCGGCAACTTCGATAACGGCTTGCCATTCTCGCTGTCGATGGGATGCGGAACGTGGGGCCGCAACAATTTCTCGAGCAACCTCAACTTTCACCATTACCTGAACATCACGCGCGTGGCCTACCCGATCGAAGAGCGCGTTCCCGAACTGGATGACGTGCTCGGGGATTTTTTCGTGAGGTATGGCAAATGACGACGCCTCACACAATCCGTGCGTTGATCGACGCGCGTGCCGCGCAGTATCCCGACAAGCCGTTCCTGCTGGCGGCGCCTGAATGTGCTGAAGACGGCGGCGCCGCTACGCAGCGTCCCGACGTGCTGACCTTCGCGGAACTGCGCGACGACTGCCGGGCGCTCGAGACGGTTTTTCATGAAGCAGGCTTGCAGGCCGGCGATGTCGTGTCGGTGTTCATGGGCAACGGCATCCATACGGCAAGGCTGCTGCTTGCGGCGATGTACAGCGGGCTCGTCGCCAACCCGCTCAATCTGTTGTGCCAGCCGACCCAGTTGCGCTACATCGTGGAGCATTCGGACACGCGCATGGTCTTCGTTTCCGGCGAGACGCATGCGGCGATGTCGAGCGCGATTGCGGAGTTGCGCGAGCAGGGATTGACCCGCGACATCGCGTTGTTGCAGACGGCGCCCGATGCTGCTATTGCACCGATGCAGACCGCCGTCGAACCCGCGCTGGCGGAAACGGCGGTATCTATGGATGTGCACGCAAAACCGGCACAGCGCGCGTCACGTGTGACATACGAGGCACAGGCGAGACATACAGACACCTGGGATACCGAAACGCCGTCAAGCAGTGGCCCGGCTGCGAGCGACGTAGCGCTGCTGATGTACACGTCCGGCACCACAGGCGCGCCGAAGGGCGTCCTGCTGGACCAGCGAAACCTGCTGGCCAATGCGCGCAACATCTCGCACGAACATCGGCTTGGGACTGGCGATCGCGTTTTCGCCGCATTGCCGCTTTATCACATCAATGGTCTCGTCGTGACGCTGCTTGCGCCGCTCTTTCATGGCGGCTCGGTGGTCATGGCGCCGCGTTTTTCCGCGCGCACCTACTGGCGCGATGTCGCGCGCCACGGTTGCACATGGATCAACGTGGTGCCGACGATCGTCGCCTATCTGCTCAATAACGACGAACCGTGCACGGTCGATCTGTCCGCGCTGAGATTCTGCCGCAGTGCGTCGGCCGCGCTACCCGTCGATCATCACCGTGCGTTTGAGGCGCGCTTCGGGGTCGGCATCATCGAAACGATGGGCATGACAGAAACCGCCGCCCCAATGTTCAGCAATCCTTATGATCCAGCAAGCCGAAGAATCGGCAGTATCGGCCTGCCGTCAGGCGGCGAGGCAAAGGTGATCGACCGTGACGGCCGCGAATGCGCGCCCGACGAGTGCGGCGAACTGGTGTTGCGTGGCGAACAGGTCATGCGCGGCTATTACAAACGCCCGGGAGAAACGCGTGCGGCCTTCACCGCCGACGGCTGGCTGCGCACCGGCGACCTTGGCTATCGCGACAGCGACGGTTATTTCTACATCAACGGCCGCGCAAAGGAATTGATCATCAAGGGCGGTGAAAACATCGCCCCACGCGAGATCGATGAAGCGTTGCTCAAACACCCCGGCGTGCTGGATGCGGCGGTGGTGGGCGTACCGGATACCGCTTACGGGCAGGAGATCGTCGCCTTCATCGTGCCTCGCATTTCAGAGGGGCCGGGCGCGCTCGACATTGCAGACCTGCGTGCCCATTGTCTGCGCGAACTGGGCCGCTACAAGACACCGAAGGAGTTTCGCTTCATCGCGGAACTGCCTCGTGGACCGTCGGGCAAGGTGCAGCGGCTGAAGCTCGTGCCCACCTGACGGCGCATGCATCGGCATGCGTAGCATGCATGCCCGGATCGCGCTGGAAAGCAGAGGAGGGCGCGAGTCGAGGCGCACGCGGCGCGACGCAGTACGACGTACGGATCGAACGATCACAGACGCCCCCGGCGTCACATAAGAGACACAGGAGACAGCATGCAAACGCACAAGCGGCGTGTGAAGACGCGCCACATCATCCTGGCCGTCATGTGCCTGATGTATTTCATCTCGTACATCGACCGTGTGAATATTGCCGTGGCCGGCCCTATCATCCGGCACGAAATGGGTCTCACGACGGTTCAGCTCGGCCTCGTGTTCTCGGCTTTCGCCTATCCGTACGCGTTCATGCAAGTCATCGGCGGCTGGCTGTCGGACAAGTATGGGCCGAAGCTGGTGTTGACGGTGCTGTCGCTGATCTGGGGGGCGGCGACGCTCGCGACCGGCTTCGCCGGCAGTGTGGCAATGCTCGTCGCGCTGCGCTTCGCGCTGGGCATCGGCGAGGGCGGTGCGTTTCCGACGGCGACGCGCGCCTTTACCTACTGGATGCCGGTGGCGGAGCGGGGTTTCGCTCAAGGCATTACCCATAGCTTCGCCCGCCTCGGCGGCGCGGTCACGCCGCCGCTGGTGCTCGCGGTGGTGGTGGCGGGCGGCTGGCGCGACGCGTTCATTCTGCTCGGCGTGGCGAGTCTCGCGTGGACGGTGCTGTACCTCTGCGTCTTTACGAACTCGCCGGAGCAGAACCGTCGCGTGACGCCAGAGGAAACGGCCGAGATCGGCTATCGCGCGGGTGACTGCGAACGTGCCAAACGTGCGGCCACGCCGTGGCGCAAGCTGGTCCGTCGTATGTGGCTCGTTACGTTCGTCGACTTCTGTTACGGCTGGCTGCTGTGGGTCTATCTGACCTGGTTGCCTTCGTACCTGAAGGAAGCCCGCGGCTTCGATCTCAAACAACTGGCGCTGTTCACGGCGCTGCCGCTGCTCGCGGGCGTGATCGGCGATACCCTGGGCGGCGTCGTTTCGGACCGGCTCTACAAGCGCACCGGCCGGCTGCGCTTTGCGCGCTGCGCCGTGCTGGTGGTAGGTATGGGCGGCTCGCTCGTGTTTCTGCTGCCGATGGTGTCCGCGACTAATCCACTGATGGCGGTGCTGTACCTGTCGGCGTCATTCTTCTTTCTCGAGATCACGAATCCTGTGTTGTGGACCTTGCCGCTCGACATCGGCGGTCGCTACGCGGGCACGGCGGGTGGCATGATGAACACGGGCTTCGGCGTCGCCGGCATGATCTCGCCCGTCGTGTTCGGCTATCTGATCGAGACGACGGGCAGTTATAACGTGCCGTTCACGATTTCCGCGTGCTTGCTCGGGGTGGGGATCGTGGCCGCGTTTTTCATCGATCCGGCGAGAACCGTCGAGGCCGACGAGGAGCGCGAACGGCTCGAAGGCAGGCCGCTGGACAGCATGCCGGCGTTTCTCCAGGCGAGCGCCGCGGTGCGGCTGGAGCGGCATCATCTGCGCCGTCCGCTGCGCTGGTGGAAATAAGGTGTGCGGGCGTGATTGCGGCAATTTAGATAGACTGGGCGGCGTCGCCCGGCTCGATCGATTCTGTTTCGGGAGAGCGTCGCGGAGGCAAAGCGGCCGCCTCGTTGTCGTGCGTGCATACCTGCACCCGATCCACCGAACCGTGGCCACGAGCAACGGATAAGAAATGGAGCCACCTATGAAAGTAGGATTCATCGGCCTCGGCGTGATGGGGCAGCCAATGGCGCTGAACCTCGCGCGCGCCGGCACCCCACTGATCGTGTGGAATCGCACGCCGGACCGTTGCGCTGCGTTGCGCGACGCAGGCGCGCAGATTGCGGACAGCGCCGCCGACGTCTTCCGGCAGGCCAGCATCGTGATCCTGATGATGGCGACCGATACGGCGCTCGACGCGGTGCTCGGCCGCCACACCGCGGATTTCGCAACGAACGTCGCACAGCACACGATCGTGCACATGGGCACGACATCGGCCGACTATTCGCGCGACCTCGAAGCCGACATCCGCGCGGCAGGAGGGCAGTACGTCGAGGCGCCCGTCTCGGGTTCACGCAAGCCGGCCGAAGCGGGTCAACTGGTGGCGATGCTGGCGGGCGAGCCGGCAGCCGTCGAAGAAGTTCGTCCACTCCTCAAGCCGATGTGCCACGAAACGGTGATCTGCGGGGCGGTGCCAACGGGGCTTCTGATGAAACTGTCGGTCAACACGTTCCTGATTCCGATGGTGACCGCGCTTGCCGAGGCGTCGCATCTTGCGCGACGCTACGGGCTCGACATGAAGCAATTCCAGGCCGTGCTCGACGCGGGCCCGATGGCAAGCAACGTTTCACGCGTGAAGGTCGACAAGCTCGTGAACGAGGATTTCACGGTGCAGGCCTCGATTGTCGACGTGCTGAAGAACAACCGGCTCGCGGCCGAGGCGGCGCGCCATGCGAATCTTGCGTCGCCGCTGCTGGATGTCTGCTTTGATCTGTACACCGAGACCGTTGAGTTGGGTCACGGTCAAGCCGATATGGCGGCCGTCGTGCACGCGATCGAAGCGCGCACCGAGGCGAGGGAAAACGCAAAGGGCGCGCCCCAATAGGACCCGACCGGAGCTTGCCACGGGCATCGAAGCCGTCGAGCGACGTGGCGCTTCGCGATGCCGTTCGTCGCCTTCATATGATTCGATCACGTTCCTAAGTCCAAGTGGACCGGCAAATGCTTGCCATTCCACCCGGACGGATCGATACACGAAGAGCGAATCAGCTTTTGAACTTGTCGTTGAACTGCGTTACGAACGCCGATTCATTCGGACCGACGTTGTTGCGCATCGGTCGTGCAATCTCGACCAGTGCCTCGATTGAATCGGTGCTGAGTTCGCGCATGGTTTGCTCGATATACGGGGCAAGCGGCATGGCTCGTGGTTCGTTCTTGCTGTTCAGCAAGTCGGTCTGAACCCAGGGTGGCGCGATCTCAACCACGCGTACGGACGTATCTTTGAGCACATAACGTAGCGATTGCGTGTAGGAATGAATGGCCGCCTTGGTCGACGAATAGACACCGGCCATTGCCATCGGCACGAAAGCCAGAACCGACGAGACATTGATGATCGTCGCCTTGTCCTGCTGTTTCAGGTGTTCGACAAGCGCGCCCGTCATCCGTATTGGACCCATCAGATTGGTGCTCAGCGTCGACGTCAGCAGCGTTTCGTCAACCGGTGCGCTGAGATCGTCGACATGCATCACACCTGCATTGTTGATCAGCACGTTCAGCGATGGCCATCCGGCGACGAGTTCCTCGGCAACCGAAATGATGTTCTCCGGGTCGGTGATGTCGAGCTCGATCGCCTGCATGCCGGGGTTGGCCGCGATCGTCTCGTCGAGATTCGCGCGGCGCCGTCCGGAAATGATGACCTGATTGCCGAGTCGATGGAATGCTTCGGCGAGACCGCGGCCAATGCCGGAACCGCCGCCGGTAATGAGTCGGCCTTGCAGAAGTTCGTGAGGCCCCGCCTGACTTGGCGATGCAGTTTG
>NZ_JALOCP010000051.1:0-46102 GCF_030511745.1 Paraburkholderia sp. SECH4 | reverse complement strand
CCGCCCCGCACAGGGGCAACGCTAATAGACCACTAACAATGCAAGGAAAGGCCAACACCATAGGAACACGGCCAATGCCGCCGCCAAAGGCAAAAAACAACCTCATCTAACAGCCGACTTCCCATCCCCCAAAGGCTCCGCCTCATCCCCAGCCCCTGCATCCCGCGTCTCAGGCATCGCGGCCCAAACGAGCAGCACGGCAAGTGCGCCCGCCGCAGCAAGCCCAAAAAAGCTCACCGCATTACCAAAATGATCCGCCACAAACCCAGCAGCCGTCGTGCTCAAAGTAGCCCCAATCCCGGCAGCCAACCCAAACAACCCGATACAAAGGTTATACCGCCCCTTCCCGCCGGCAACATCGGCGGCAATCAACGGCAGCATCACACCGAACACGGCCGCGCTCAGGCCGTCGAGCATCTGCACCGGCACCAGCAAATAAGGGCTGCTGATTCCAGCGAACAACAACGCCCGTATCGGCAACGCCGAAAACCCAAGCAGCAGAATCGGCCTGCGTCCCCACCGCTCGGCAGAGCGTCCAACCCATGGCGACATCATCGCCACAATCGCCTGCGGCACGATGATGCACGCGGCAATCACAAGCTGCACGTTGTCGCCCATGCCGGCCGTCACTTCGCCAGCGGCAAGGTTCAACATCGCCGCATTCGACAAGTGGAACAGCACGATACAAGCCGCAAACAGCAGCATCCGCTTGTCACGCAACAACTCGCGCAAACTCTCGCGCCGTTCGATCTGCGCCGGTGTCGGCCCGGTTTTCGGCAGCTCGATCGTGTCGGTACGCTGGATCATCGTCAGCGCAAACAGCGCAGGGACCGCCAGCGCCGCGGTCAGCCAGAACACCGCGCGAGGCGAATAGTATTCGCCGAATACGCCCATCAATCCGGCCGCGACGGCGCTGCCGATCGACGCCCAGCGCGCATTGCGTCCCAACCGGTCGCCCAGATTCGCGCGCCCCACCAGCGCGAACGAGATCGCGGCCAACGCTGGCGTCAGCATGCAACTGGCAAAGCCGTGGAACACCTCGGCGGCAATCACCGGCAACACCGTCGGGCTCGCAGCCAGTAGCACCGCACTGAAGATGATCGCGAAGATCGCCCATGCGGCAGCGCCTTTCTTGTTGCGCAACGCGTCGACGGCAGCGCCGCCCGGCACCTGGCTCACCATCGCACTTATAGTGCCGACGGACAGCGCCATGCCGATCTCGCCCTGAGTCCACTTGTGCGAGGCAAGGTACGACGCAATGAACGGCCCGAAACCCGTCTGCACGTTGGCGACGAAAAAATTCAGCCAATCGAGTGCGCGCAAACTGCGCGCGGTGACTAAAGTGCGGCCTGTCATCGGGCCGCCCGTGTGTTGGAACCCGCCGTGACTGTGGCCGGCGCGGCAGAAGCCGCAGTGGCGGGCGCTGGCGCGGAAGCGGGAGCGGGCGGCGGCGCGGGCGACACCGCGCGGATCGGCTTGTCGCTGGCGTACGGCGGCGTCGCGTTGATCTGCGCATCGCTCAGATCGATCAGCGGATGCAGCTCCTTGTCTTTCGTGACGAAACGCAGCGCGGACCAGTTGGCGGCAATCGTGCGCCGCTCGGTGCTGACCATGCCGTTGACGTCGAGCACGACCGCCTGCGGCTGCGCGTTGGCGTCGATCAGCACATCGATCACGCGGCCGACCTTGGCGCCGTTCGAGCGCTCGACGTCGGTGTCGATCAGCGGCAATTGCACGGCGGCGGACTTCGCCGCGGGAGTCGGCGTGGCCGTCGCGTTAAGTGTGATCGGCGCGGTCTTCGCGGTCGGCGTGAAGCGGAACGCGTTCCACGGGAAATTGACCTTGCGATCGCCGACGCCGAGGAAGCCTTGCAGATTGACCACGATTTCGCGCGGCTTGCCGCTCGCATCGGCGATCAGATCGACCGCGCGGCCCACTACCTTGCCGTCGGGCTTCTGCACTTCGCTATCGAGCAAGGCGCGCGCCTCGCTGCGCTCGATCGTGCGCAGCACGATCAGCGGCGGGGGCGCGGGGGGAGGCGGCGCGGGCGTGGCGACCGGCGGCGGAGGTTCGACCTTGCGTGGCTTGACGACCGGCTTCTTGGGCTTCTTCGGCTGTTCGGGCTCGGCCGCTTCAGTCTCGGCCGGCTCCGGCGCGGAGGCGGCTACGGGCGCGCTCGCGGGTTCGACGGGCATCACCGTGGCATCGACAATCGGCGCCTGTTGCGGGCCCCACAGCAGGCTGCAACCGGACAGCGCGAACAGCGCGAACACAGCAACAAGCAGAAGACGCCAGGCAGGACGCGAAAAACCGCCGCTCATCAAGAAGGACTCCATGGACCAGTGCGGACGGGCGCTGTGGGCCGCCGCCGTTAAGACACTCAGTTGCGTCAGGTAAGGGCCAGAGTGTAACCCGCGGCGCCGGGGCGGCCCGGTTTTGCAGGCTTTCTGACAGGTGTCCCCGGCGCACGATTCATACCGCGTTGCGCGCTCCTTGCCCCGACGTAGGCCCGTTTTTGCGCGTCGAACCCCTCAAAACCCTTTCACAACTCGATGACAAATCGTAGGTGTAAACGCGCGGAGCGTCCCCATGGTTTGCCGTCCCTTAAACGATATAAGCATCGCGACATGTCGAGCATGCCATTCATGCGATGGGAGACATATTTGTGTTGGCCTACATTTCGGGACAGCAAAAGAAGAACGGAGCATGCGGGTTGTCTGACGCATCGCAAGCCGACGTTCAAACCTTGCCACACCACATTAGATCAACGCAACGAGACGAACCTGATGGCGGCCGGAATACGAGCCGTTTCAGCCCGCTGATAAAGGAGGCACTCATCATGATGGAACCCCACGCCCAACCGATTTCTGAAGTCGGCGCCGAATCATTCGACGGAAAGGGCTTTCTTGACCGCTACTTCGAAATCTCTTCACGCGGCAGTTCGCAGCGTACGGAAATTGTCGCGGGCATCACGACCTTCCTCGCGATGGTCTATTCCGTGTTCGTCGTGCCGGGCATGTTCGGCAAAGCGGGCTTCGATACCAGCGCGGTGTTCGTCGCCGTGTGCCTGACCACCGCGTTCGGCTCGCTGCTGATGGGCGTGTGGGCGCGCCTGCCGATCGCGATCGGCTGCGCGATTTCGCTGACTGCGTTCACGGCGTTTGGCCTCGTGCTCGGTAAAGGTCTGCAGCCGAACGTTGCGCTCGGCGCCGTGTTCCTGATGGGTGTCGTCTTCACCGGGATCTCGGTGACGGGCGTGCGTTCGTGGATCCTTCGCAACCTGCCGACCGGCATCGCGCACGGCACGGGGATCGGCATCGGCCTGTTCCTGCTGCTGATCGCCGCGAATGACGTGGGTCTGGTCGTCAAGAATCCGGGCGCCGGTCTGCCGGTGTCGCTGGGCAATATCACGGCGTTGCCCGCGATCATGTCGGTGGCGGGTTTGGCTGCGATCTTCGGTCTGGTGCGCCGTCGCGTGCCGGGTTCGATCCTGATCGTGATCGTCGCGATCTCGGCGATTGCGCTCCTGATCGATCCGGCGGTGGCGTTCCACGGCGTGTTCGCACTGCCGTCGCTGAGCGCGCCGGGCCATTCGTCGCTGATCGGTGCGATGGACATCAAGGGCGCGCTGTCGATGGCGGTCCTGCCTAGCGTGCTGGCACTCGTGATGACCGCTGTGTTCGACGCAACCGGCACGATTCGCGCCGTTGCCGGACAGGCCGGTCAACTTGACGAAAACGGCCGCATCATCAACGGCGGCCGTGCGTTGACGGCGGATTCGCTGAGCTCGATTTTCTCGGGCCTGCTCGGTGGTGCACCGGCGGCTGCCTACATCGAATCGACGGTCGGTGTTGCAGCCGGCGCGAAGACGGGCATGGCAGCAGCGGTGGTCGGTCTGCTGTTCCTGGTGGTGATGTTCTTCTCGCCGTTGGCCAGTCTGGTGCCCTCGTATGCAACGGCCCCGGCGCTGATGTATGTCGGTCTGCTGATGCTCTCGAACGTGAGCAAGCTGCACATGGACGATATGGTCGACGCGATGTCGGGCCTGATGTGCGCCGTGTTCATCGTGCTGACCGCCAACATCGTGACGGGCATCATGCTCGGCTTCGCGACGCTGGTGATCGGCCGCGTGGTGAGCGGCGAGTATCGCAAGCTGAACGTGGGCACGGTTGTTATCGCTGTCGTGCTGGTCGGCTTCTATCTCGGCGGTTGGGCGATCTGATTCTGCCGCATTGAGTTTTGTGCGGTTTGCTGTAACGCGAGAGTGGGGCGGGCTTTCCTTGCCGCTTCGCTCAAACGTGTAGTCGGTTGTTCTCCACCTTGACGCGGCGTGTTGCAGAGTTTGATCTGCGATGCGCCGCGTATCTTTTTTCAGCATCCCCTTCGCACCTTCCTCTTCCTGCGCGCTTTGAGAAAAGTGCGCACCTGTCCTTGACATTCTTACGCGTGTTTCTATACTTAACCTCATGGTTAAGTTTAATGAAGCGTTACTCGATCGCACCTTTGCCGCGCTGTCCGATCCGACGCGGCGTGCGTTGCTCGCGCGTTTGTCCCAACTGAACGATCTGTCGGTCAGCGAACTCGCCGAGCCGTTTGCGATGTCCTTGCCTGCGGTGATGAAACACCTCGACGTGCTGTCCGAGGCTGGTCTTATCACGCGCCGAAAAACCGGCCGCACGGTGGCGTGCCGCCTGTCCGCCGGACCGATGGAGGAAGCCATGGAATGGCTCACTCGCTATCAGCGCTTCTGGTCCGAATCACTCGATCGTCTTGCTGCTTTCGTCGAAGAGGAACCGCCATGCCCGCCAAACCCAGTCTTACCCTCCAGCGCCGAATCAACGCCGCGCCCGCCAAAGTCTTCCGCGCCTGGACGGAAGCGGCGCAACTCATGAAGTGGATGCATCCGGGTGATGCCGAGGTGATTCGGGCGGAACTGGATGCGCGCGTGGACGGACGCTATTTGATAAGGTATCTCAAGACGGACGGCCGGGAACTCGAGGTCAATGGTCAGTATCTGGAGGTGGTGCCCGACGCCAAACTGGTGTTCACATGGGCATGGCGTTCGAGTCCGGAGCAGGAGTCGCTCGTCACGGTGCTGCTGCGCCCGGACGGCAACGCTACCTTGCTGACGCTCACGCATGAACAGTTCGTCGACGAAGAAACGCGCGACCACCACCAATTCGGCTGGAACGGCGGCCTCGATTCGCTGGAACGTTACTTCGCCTGAATTCGTCTGATTTTGCTCTATCGAATCTGCACGACGCAGAGAAGGAGACGCACATGGACCCGCAACACCGTATCGGCACCAGGGAAGAATGGCTGGCCGCCAGCAAGGCGCTATTGGTCGAAGAGAAAGCGTACACACGTGCCGGCGATGAACTCGCCCGCAAACGGCGGGCGCTGCCCTGGGTGAAGGTCGAGAAGACCTATGTATTCGAAACGCCGCAAGGCCCCAGGACACTTGCCGATCTGTTCGGCGGCCGTAGCCAGTTGATCGTTTATCACTTCATGCTCGGCCCGGATTGGGAAGAGGGCTGTTTTGGCTGCTCGTTCGTGTCGGATCACATGGACGGCATCCTGACGCATCTTGAACATCACGACGTATCCTACGTGGCGGTCTCGCGTGGGCCGCTCGCGAAGATCGAGGCTTTCAAAAAACGCATGGGCTGGAAGTTTCCGTGGGTGTCATCGAATGAGAGCGACTTCAATTTCGACTATCACGTGTCGTTCACGCCGGAGGAGATCGCCAGTAAGAAGGGGTACTACAACTTCACCGAGCAGGATGTCGGCATCGACGAGCTACCCGGTCACAGCGTGTTCTACAAGGACGCAGCGGGCGACGTCTATCACACGTATTCCACCTACGGACGCGGCGGCGAGCAGTTCCTCAGCGCGTACGCGCATCTCGACGTAACGCCGAAAGGCCGCGAGGAGAAGAAGAATATGGGCGAGTGGCTCAAGCATCACGATCGTTATGAGGAGAAGGCGAGCGGTTGCGCCGCGTGCAGCGCCTGACGCGCGCCGGCAAAGAATAAGCGGGACGTCATGCCCCTTTGCGTCCCGCTTCATAAAACAGCGCGAACAACTCCGATTGCGAGTTGACGTTGAGTTTCGTATAGATGTGCTTCTTGTGCGCGCGGACCGTCTCGAACGAGATCGTCAGTTTCTCCGCAATGGCGCGCGTTGAAAATCCGCTCAAGGTCAGCATCGCCACCTCCACTTCTCGCGCGGTAAGTGACGAGCGGCCGCCCGCCGACGACACCTGCTCGAAACGCGCGGCATAGGTGGGCGTGTCCGCTGGAGCGCCCGTGTCGATCGCTGTTTGCGCCACCGCCTCGCTCGAGGCCGGTTCCGGCGCGTCGAATGCCTCATACGGCAAGCGCTGCCGCAGTAGCGCGATCACCCATGGCGCGCAGAGCGCGAGCACCGCCAGATCGCGCTCGCCATAGCGCTGCGTTGCGCCCAGCGAGAACGCCAGCGTATGCCTCGCGTCTATCATGTAGTTGAAGTGCACTTCATCGCCGACGATGTTTTTCCTGAAGTACCGCTGGTAGTAGTCGGTCATCGAGAAGTTGTCAGGCGCGACGTCCGCCAGCGTGACGAAGCCTGATGCGGGCTTCTCGGTCGCGGCAATATAAAACGGGTCGAGTTGATAGAGCGCGGCGAGATAGTCCTGGAACATCACATCCACCGTGCCGTCCGGTGTCGGCGATTCTGCGCAGACGAGCGGCGCCATGCCAGGCGTGAAGCGCAGGGCGACCCAGTTGTCGAACACGACATAGCGTTCGAGCGCGCGTGTGAGGCGAGTCCAGAATTGTGCGCTGTCGAGTGCTTCGATAACCGCGCCGATCTCGCGATGAAAGGCCAGATCGCGCCATTCGAGTTCCATGCGTGCTCCGTTGAGGGTAACCCAGCCGGGTGATTACGGACAAAAATATGTCTGGTAATAATAGGCCCAACCTGAAACGCGGGCGCCTGACAACAGCCGCTATTTAACGCGAAGCAGACTGGTAATGGGACCAGAGTAAGTGCTAAAGCGCCAACTCTGGCCGACACAGGAGACAAAATGCTTCAACTCGAATTGGCACAGATCCCCATCGTGGATGGCGCCGTGGGCGTAGGCGGGGTAAACGTGCAACGCGTGCTGCAAACCATCGGTCAACGCGCGGCCGGAACCGATCTGATCGTGTTTCCGGAGACCACGCTGTCGGGTTTTCCGACGCGAGACACCATCGGCGACGTGGCCGAACCGATCGACGGGCCGTCGCTGACCGCAGTCCGCCATGCGGCGCGCGAAGCACGCGTAGCCGTGGCGGTAGGTCTCGCCGAGCGTGACGGCAGCCGCTTTTTTAACACCACGGTGCTGGTCGACGAACGCGGCGAGATCGCGCTGCGCTATCGCAAGACGCATCTGTGGGCGTCGGATGTCGGTGTGTTCGAACCCGGCGACCGTTACGAAGTATGCAGCTTCAAGGGTCTGACCGTTGGCATCCTGGTCTGCTACGACATCGAATTTCCGGAAACGGCGCGCGCGGTCGCCTCGCTCGGCGCCGATCTGCTGATCGTGACGAACGGCAATATGGACCCGTTCGGGCCAGTGCATCGCCGCGCAATCGTGGCGCGTGCGATGGAAAATCAGATGTTCGCGGCGCTTGTGAATCGCATTGGTTCGGGCGACGACAATCTCACGTTCCCCGGTGAATCGGCGCTGATCGATCCGTTAGGCGACGTGGTGTGCGACGCCGGTCACGAAGAAACGGTTCTGCGCGCCACGCTCGATCCCGCGCGTCTCGAAGGCGCGCGCGAGCACTATCGTTATCTGCATGACGCGCGCATTGCGCTCGACCTCGCGACGCTGGACGGCGAGCAAGGGCAACGTGCGCGTGTGATCCGCGCGCGCTAAGGCGCGTGCGCGGGCCGCGCAGGTGCAGGCGCACATAAGCGCCTATACGCACCTGCGTGCACCTACGCGCACCACGTTAGACAAAGCATCATCGGCGCGACATCCGCGCATCCAGCAAGACTGATCGACAAAACCCGACCGGGGCGCGTTCAACGTTGCCCTCGACGACGCTCGCCCATTCGCAAGAGGAGACACCGCATGACCCCAACATCACCCACGGAGCGCGCCGGCGCACCTGCCGCGCCCCAAAGCGCGCATCTGAAACGCACCCTCGGCCTGCCTTCGGTTTTGCTGTTCGGCCTCGCCTATATGGCGCCGCTGATCGTCTACGGCACCTACGGCGTGCTGGCGACCGCCAGTAATGACACCGCCGCGCTCGCGTATCTGATTGCCCTGATCGCGATCGTGTTTACCGCGCTCAGTTACGGCAAGCTCGCGCGGCTTTTCCCGGTAGCGGGTTCAGCGTACACATACACGCGCAAAAGCTTCAATCCGCATCTGGGCTTCATGATCGGCTGGGCCACCTTGCTCGATTACTTTTTCCTGCCGATGGTGATCTGGCTGATCGGCGCCGCGTATCTCAGCGCCGCGTTTCCGCACATTCCAAGCTGGATCTGGATCGTCGCGTTCATTGTGTTGACGAGCGGGCTGAATATTCTCGGCCTCGAACTCGCGAACCGTTTCAACATCGTGCTGATGGTCGTGCAACTCGCGATCGTCGCATTGTTCGTCGTGTTGTGCTGTCACTATGTGACCGCGGCGGTCGGTCCCGGCGGTCTGATTTCGGCCGAGCCGTTCTTCAAGCCGCATGTGCCGTTCTCGGCGACGATGGCAGGCGCCGCGATTGCCGCCTACTCGTATCTCGGCTTCGACGCAGTGTCGACGTTGACTGAAGAAACCATCGCCCCTGAAAAGACCATGCCGCGCGCGATTGTACTGATTGCGCTGATCGGCGGCGCGATCTTCGTGATCGCCGCGTACACGGTGCAGCTCGCGCATCCGGGTGCGGTATTCAAGGATCCGGATTCGGCCGCCTTCGAAGTCGCGCGCAAAGTAGGCGGCGATATCTTCGTGACGGTGTTTCTGGCCGGGCTGATTCTCGCGCAGTTCGCGTCGGGCATCTCGGCACAGGCAAGCGTGGGGCGTCTGCTGTATGCAATGGGACGCGACGAAGTCTTGCCCAAGCGCATCTTCGGTTTCGTGCATCCGAAGTTCAAGACGCCGGCGCTGAACATCGCGATCGCGGGTGCAATCGGTCTTGTCGCACTGAAGCTCGACGTGGCGACCTCGACCTCGTTCATCAATTTCGGCGCATTTCTCGCGTTCACCGCGGTCAATCTGTGTGTGATCCGGCAGTTCTTCAACGCGAAGGGCAGCGCGAATGCCATGGGTGTGATCGGCGGCTTGCTGTTGCCGCCGGCCGGCGCGATTGCGGATATCTGGCTGCTGGTGAGTCTCGAGAAAACCGCACTGGTACTCGGCGCGGTGTGGTTCGTGCTGGGGTTGTGCTATCTCGGCTGGATCACGCGCTGTTTCCGTCGCGCGCCGCCGGAAGTCGCGGTCTGACGTAGCCGCTCGCGCCTCTACTCGTGGTTGTCCGTCGGCGGCGAGGTGAGACGCAAGTTAAAGCTGATGGCGCTGCATCGCGCAGCGCCGAACTCACAACGCCATGTCGAAGGCGGGTTTGAGGAACAGTTCGATCGCCATCACGACAAGGCTCATCACGGCCGCGGACAGCGTCAACGTGCCGTACTCGTCGTAGCGTGCGTCGTACAGGCATGCTACGACGAAAATAATCGCTAGCAGGTTGGTCAGCCAGTCGAAATTCAACGCCAAGGTCATCGATCAAATCCGGGCTTACGCGCGACTCGTATCGTCGAATCGCGCTATTACGTGAGCCGGATTCTAGCGAGGTGAGCTTACGGATTTGCTACGCCTGGGCTTACATGGATTACGCCCCGAAGGAAGTCCCCTTGGGGACGCCCCGGAGGACGTCCCCTCGGCTTGCACCCGGAAGGAAGCCCCCTTGGGTTAAGCCACGAAGGAACTCACTTGGCGGCCATCATGTCGTGCTCAATCCAGTCGATCACCGACGTGCGTTCAGGCTGCCAGCCGAGCAGTTTGCGTGCGCGCTCACCGCGCACGCGGCTGTTCGAACCGAGCCCGTACGAAGCCATTTCGTAACCCCACTCCTTCTGCGCTTCTGCGAGCGGCCAGTCTTGCGGCTCGCCCAGTTTCATCACGCGGGCGATTGCGGCGCTCATGTCACGAAACGACGCCTCGCCGCTTTCGACGAAGTAGAAGGTGCCCGCCGGCGTCTTCTCCAACGCAAGGCGATAGAGTTCGGCGACGTCGTCGATATGCACGTTCGACCAGATGTTGCCGCCGCTGCCCACATGCCGCACCACGCCGCTCTTTTGCGCCTGACGCACAAGCCGTGGCAACTGCACGCTTGCGCTGCCCGGCACCGCGCCGTGGCCATAGATCAGCGTGTTGCACAACACCGCCGAGCGGATGTTCTGCTGCGCCGCATCGAGTACGAGCTGATCGATGGCGACGCGTGCCGCTTTGTCCGCGGTCGGCTCGGGCAGGGCGTCTTCGTGATAGATGCGTGCTTCGCCCGCTTCACCGCCCGAGGCATCGCCGACGATGCTCGAGCCGCTCGTATGCAGAAACGGCTTGCCGGAGCCGGCGAGGCCGTCGATCAACGCTTTCACTGCGCCTTCATGGTCGCTGCTCGCGGCGTTGATGACCGCGTCGGCGGCTTTGGCTTCGGCGATCAGCAGTTCACGGTCGTCGAGCGTGCCGATGGCGGGTTCGATACCGAGGCGTTGCAACTCGGCGCTGTGTTCGGGCTTGCGAATCAAACCGCGTACATGGTGGCCGGCGCGCACGAGGTGCGCCGCAATCGAACCGCCGATAAAGCCGCTTGCGCCAGTAATGAAAATCTTCAAGACGTTCTCCTAAGGTGGAAACACCGGAAATACGATGACATGGACGCAGTATCCGCCGTCTTGATTCTCGCAAAAAGCGTGTTAGTCTCAAATCAATCTTGATTTTAAATCAACAATGAAGACGTTCGCCGGCGAATTACTGGTGTTCGCGACGGTGATCGACTGCGGTTCGATCACCGCGGCGGCAGAGAAATTGCAGCAGACCGTCTCCGGCGTGAGCCGTGCCCTCACGCGGTACGTCTAAAAAAGCCCGCGGCTCCTATGAGTGCGGGCTTTTTTGCGTCTTCGGTGCGCTCTCCTATAACTCTGGAAGACGCGCATCGAGGCCGAGGGGCAACGACGCAGAGCGGAATCGGTGGATTGGCCGTTCCGACTGACCCGGCCGCGCCAGCCCGGCGTCATGAGTTTTTTTGTCCGCTTGCCGCCCTGTATTTTTAACGTGTATATACAAGTTGGTTGTCGCGACGAACAAATGCGATGCGGCGCGCGCCGACACCCGAAACCCCCGGCTCAAGCGATATGCATACCACGTAAGCTTCCATCTCTAATGGAAACCCCCAGGCCCGAAACTGCAAAAACAAGTTGTATATACAAGTCGACGCCGCTAGACTTCCTCTTGAATTGTATAGACAAGACAGGACACAACACCATGATGATTCTGAAGCCCGGCTACCTGACCCTCCCGCAACTGCGCCAGATCGCCCGCGAGCACGTCGCGCTGCAGCTCGATCCCGCCAGTCACGCCGCCATCGACGCCTGCGCCAAAGCCGTCGCCGATATCGCCGCAAAGGGCGAGCCGGCGTATGGCATCAACACGGGTTTCGGGCGCCTCGCCAGCACGCACATTCCGCATGACCAGCTCGAGCTGCTGCAGCGTAATCTGGTGCTGTCGCACGCGGTCGGCGTGGGTGAGCCGATGTCGCGTCCGGTGGTGCGCCTGCTGATCGCGCTGAAGCTGTCGAGTCTCGGCCGCGGCCACTCGGGCATTCGCCGCGAGGTGATGGAAGCGCTGATCACGCTGTACAACGCCGACGTGCTGCCGGTGATTCCGGTCAAGGGTTCGGTCGGCGCATCGGGCGACCTCGCGCCGCTCGCGCATATGTCGGCGACCTTGATTGGCGTCGGCGAAGTGTTCGCCAAGGGCGAGCGCATGCCGGCTACCGAAGGCCTCGCGCTGGCGGGCCTGAAGCCGCTCACGCTGCAAGCGAAGGAAGGTCTGGCGCTGCTGAACGGCACGCAAGCCTCGACCGCGCTCGCGCTCTACAACATGTTCGCCATCGAAGACCTGTTCCGCACCGCACTGGTGGCGGGCGCGTTGTCGGTGGATGCAGCAGCAGGTTCGGTCAAGCCGTTCGACGCGCGCATTCACGAACTGCGTGGTCATCAAGGCCAGACGGACGCGGCAACGGCTTACCGTTCGCTGTTGGAAGGCTCGGGCATTAATGTCTCGCACGCCGATTGCGACAAGGTTCAGGACCCGTACAGCCTGCGCTGCCAGCCGCAAGTGATGGGCGCGTGTCTGGACCAGATGCGTCATTCGGCCGACGTGCTGCTGATCGAAGCGAACGCCGTCTCCGACAATCCGCTGATTTTCCCGGACACGGGCGAAGTGCTGTCGGGCGGCAACTTCCACGCCGAGCCGGTCGCATTTGCCGCTGACAACCTCGCGCTCGCCGTCGCGGAAATCGGCGCGTTGGCCGAACGCCGCATCGCGCTGCTGATCGACGCGACGCTGTCGGGTCTGCCGCCGTTCCTCGTGCGCGACGGTGGGGTGAACTCGGGCTTCATGATCGCTCACGTGACGGCTGCGGCACTCGCGTCGGAGAACAAGACGCTTGCGCATCCGGCATCGGTGGATTCGCTGCCGACGTCCGCGAACCAGGAAGATCACGTTTCGATGGCGACGTTCGCTGCGCGCAAGCTTGGCGACATTGCTGAAAACGTCGCGAACATTCTGTCGATCGAGTTGCTCGCTGCTGCGCAAGGCGTCGATCTGCGCGCGCCGCACAAGACCAGCCCGAGCCTGCAGAAAGTGATGGACGCAGTGCGCAAGGACGTCGCGCATTACGAACTCGACCACTATTTCGCACCGGATATCGCGGCCGTCACGCGTCTCGTGCAGAACGGCACGATCGCGAAGCTGAGCCCGTTCTCGTTCGCGTCCGAGCAGTAAGCTCGAACATCACGTTTCAAGCACGCCAATCAAGCCAATGAACGCACCGGCCTATCAGGGCATCAAGGACTTCATCCTCGGCCGCATCCATGCGGGCGAATGGGCTGAAGGCGACCAGGTGCCCTCCGAAAACGAGCTCGCGCGTGAATTCAACGTGGCGCGCATGACGGTCAACCGCGCGTTGCGCGAGCTGACTTCGGAGCAGGTGCTGACGCGCGTGCAGGGCTCGGGCACGTTTGTCGCCCGGCCCAAGTACGAATCGACACTGGTGGCGATCCGCAGTATTTCCGACGAAATCGTCGCGCGCGGTCATCGTCATCAGGCGAACGTGCTGCACATCGGCGCGAGCATCGCCGACGAAGCGCTTGCCGAAGAAATGCAGGTGAGCGCGGGCAGTCCGGTGTTTCATTCACGCGTGCTGCATTTCGAAAACGACGAGCCGGTGCAACTCGAAGAGCGCTGGGTCAACCCGGCGGTCGCGCCCGAGTACGCATTGCAGGACTTCACGAACACCACGCCGAATCAGTATCTGGTGCGGGTGGCGCCGTTGCAGCGTGTCGAGTACCGCATCGAAGCCCTGGCTGCGGATGCGGATACCCGCGAGCTGCTGACGATGGATGAACTCGAACCGTGCCTCGTGCTGCATCGGCGCACGTGGTCGCAAAGCCAGGTCGCCTCGATCGCCAATCTCTGGCATCCCGGCAGCCGCTATCGCTTCACCGGACATTTCTGATTTCACCGCTTTTAAAGACCGTTTCCGACTCATTTCCCTGAACTTCTCCCGCACATTTTCAAGCATCCCGAGGGCCACCATGAACAACCCGAAACACATCGACCCGCGTCTGGACCCGACCCGCACGATCCGCGCACCGCGCGGCGCGGAAAAGACCTGCAAGACCTGGATCGCGGAAGCCGCGTACCGGATGATCCAGAACAATCTGGACCCGGAAGTCGCTGAGCATCCGCACGCACTGGTCGTGTACGGCGGCATTGGCCGTGCCGCGCGTAACTGGGATTGCTTCGATCAGATCCTCACGTCGCTGAAAGACCTCGAAGAGAACGAGACGCTGCTGATTCAATCGGGTAAGCCGGTCGGCGTGTTCAAGACCCATGCGGACGCACCGCGCGTGCTGCTGGCGAATTCGAACCTGGTGCCGCATTGGGCGACGTGGGAACACTTCCACGAACTCGATCGCAAGGGCCTGATGATGTACGGGCAGATGACCGCGGGCAGCTGGATCTACATCGGCAGCCAAGGCATCGTGCAGGGCACCTATGAGACGTTCTTCTCGGTGGCGAACCAGCATTTCAACGGCGATCCTTCGGGCCGCTGGATTCTGACGGGTGGTCTCGGCGGCATGGGCGGCGCGCAGCCGCTCGCAGCAACCATGGCCGGCTTCTCGATGATTGCAGTGGAGTGCGATGAGACACGTATCGACTTCCGTCTGAAGACGCGTTACGTCGACAAGAAAGCGGCGACGCTCGACGAAGCGCTCGCCATGCTTGAAGAAGCGAAGAAGGCGGGCAAGCCGGTGTCGATCGGCCTGCTCGGCAACGCAGCGGATGTGTTCGCTGAATGCGTGACGCGTGGCATCACGCCGGATTGCGTGACCGATCAGACCAGCGCGCACGATCCGATTCACGGCTACCTGCCGCAAGGCTGGAATGTCGAAGACTGGCGCGAGCGTCAGAAGACGGTGCCGGACAGCATCGTGCTGCCCGCCAAGCAGTCGATGGCCAAGCAGGTTCAGGCGATGCTGACGCTGCAGGAACGTGGCGCCGCTACGCTCGACTACGGCAACAACATTCGTCAGATGGCGTTGGAAATGGGCGTTGAAAACGCGTTCGATTTCCCGGGCTTCGTGCCGGCGTATATCCGCCCGCTGTTCTGCGAAGGCAAGGGCCCGTTCCGCTGGGTCGCGCTCTCGGGTGATCCGGAAGACATCTACAAGACCGATGCGAAGGTCAAGGAACTGATTCCTGACGATCCGCATCTGCACAACTGGCTCGACATGGCGCGCGAACGCATCGCGTTCCAGGGTTTGCCCGCGCGGATCTGCTGGGTCGGCGTGAAGGACCGTTATCGTCTGGGCCAGGCGTTCAACGAAATGGTCCGGAATGGCGAGTTGAAGGCGCCGATCGTGATCGGCCGCGATCACCTCGACACCGGTTCGGTGGCAAGCCCGAATCGCGAAACCGAGTCGATGAAGGACGGCTCGGACGCGGTCAGCGACTGGCCGCTGCTCAACGCACTGCTGAACACGGCAGGCGGCGCTTCGTGGGTCTCGCTGCATCATGGCGGCGGCGTTGGCATGGGCTTCAGCCAGCACTCGGGCGTCGTGATCGTCGCTGATGGTACGGACGCTGCGAAGGAGCGCCTCGGCCGCGTGCTGTTCAACGATCCGGCGACGGGCGTGATGCGTCACGCGGATGCAGGCTATGAACTCGCGCAGGAAACGGCGCGCGAGGCAGGTCTGAATCTGCCGATGCTGGGCCGTTAATCGTGACGGTTGTCCCTAACGTGGCAACCACGACGCTCATTCGCGGCGCCGACCTCGTGGCGGCGCCGTGGAAGAACGGCGGCGGCGTTACGCGTGAAGTGGGGGCGTTTCCCGCAGGCGCAGGGCTCGATGCATTCACGTGGCGCGTAAGCATCGCCGACGTGGCGCAAGCAGGGCCGTTCTCGCGTTTCGCGGGTATCGACCGCACGTTGGTGTTGTTGTCGGGCGCGGGCATGTTGCTCGACGAAACAGACGACACCGGTGCTCACGCCGTGAAGACGTACGCGTTGACTCAACCACTCGATATCGCGCGGTTTGCGGGCGAAGCGCGAATCGATGCACGCCTAGTCGACGGCGCCACGCGCGACTTCAACCTGATGGTCCGCCGTGGTGCGGCGGTAGGCGAAACTGACGTATGGCGCGGCGCTACGCAACGCACTTTGTCCGCCGACGTTGTGTTGCTGTTTTGCGCCAGCGGTTCGATTTCGGTCACGCTCGGTGGCGAAGCCCAACCGCAAGTGCTTGAAGCCGACGACACACTGCGCATCGACACGCCGAGTGCGCTGTCATGCGTGGTCGAGGGCGCGGGCGCATTGCTCGCGATCAGCATCCGCTACACGTGATCACCGCAACTATGACGACGATTCGCGTGCGCGCTTGAATCCTGGCAAACGCCTGGCAAAGCGCGCCGCGAACCACCACAGACACGCAACGAGCTGCAACGAGCACGCGATGAAGCAAACCGTCTGGCATCACCTGAAACTCTGCCCTGAGGGCGATCCCCAACACACGCTGCCCGATGCCGCGATTGCCGTTGAAAACGGCAAGATCGTGTGGCTTGGCGCGGCTTCCGATTTACCCGCCCACTACGCCGCATGGCCGCGCGAAGATCTGCACGGCGCGTGGGTGACACCAGGCCTCGTCGATTGCCATACCCACCTCGTGTACGGCGGCCAGCGCGCGGATGAATTCGCGCAGCGCCTCGCGGGCGTCAGTTATGAAGAAATCGCGCGGCAGGGCGGGGGCATCGTCTCGACGGTGCGCGCCACGCGTGCCGCTGACGAAGACTCGCTGTTCCGCCAATCGGCCGCGCGCCTCGAACCGCTGCTAGCCGAAGGCGTGACCGCCGTCGAAATCAAATCCGGCTACGGCCTCGATCTCGCCAGCGAACGCAAGATGCTGCGCGTCGCACGCCGTTTGGGCGAGCGCTATCCGGTGACGGTCTATACGACGTTTCTCGGGGCGCACGCCTTGCCGCCTGAATTCGCTGGAAGAGCCGACGCGTATATCGACGAAGTCTGCAACACGATGCTGCCCGTGCTCGCCGACGAAGGACTGGTCGACGCCGTCGACGTGTTCTGCGAGCGCATCGGTTTTTCTCTGGAACAAAGCGAGCGCGTGTTCCAGGCCGCCGAGCGCCATAAATTGCCGGTGAAAATGCACGCCGAGCAGTTATCGAACGGCGGCGGCACGGCGTTGGCTGCGCGTCACCATGCGCTGTCCGCGGATCACCTTGAATTCCTCGATGAAGCGGGCGTCGCCGCGATGAAAGCGTCCGGCACCGTTGCCGTGCTGCTGCCTGGCGCGTACTACTTCATCCGCGAGACGCAATTGCCGCCTTTGGATTTGCTGCGGCGCTACCAGGTGCCGATCGCGATTTCCACCGACAGCAATCCCGGCACGTCGCCCACCACCTCGCTGTTGTTGATGATGAACATGGCGACCACGTTGTTCCGCATGACGGTGCCCGAAGTGCTGCAAGGCGTGACCACGCATGCGGCGCGTGCACTCGGCAAGGCGGACCAGCATGGCTCGCTGCAAGCCGGGCGTGCGGCGGACTTCGCGGTGTGGTCGGTGGAAACGCTTGCCGAGCTGGCTTACTGGATTGGGCGTCCGTTGTGCGCGCGAGTCGTGCGCGCAGGCGAGACTGTTTATACACGGCGTGATTTGAGCTAGGGCCTGAGAGATGATGCAATCAAAACGATCACTATTTGCCGACCACGCCTATCTACCCGACGGCTGGCGCCGCAATGTGCTGCTGGAATGGGACGCTAACGGCACGCTGACATCCGTGACGCCGGATACGGCGGCGGTTCCTGACGGTGTGCAAAAAACCGCGGGCCCCGTGTTGCCTGGCATGCCGAATCTTCACTCGCATGCGTTTCAACGCGCGATGGCCGGTCTGACCGAGTATCGTGCGAACGCCACGGACAACTTCTGGAGCTGGCGCGATCTGATGTACCGCTTCGCCGCACGGATCACGCCGGAAGGGCTCGCTGCCGTCGCGCAGTGGCTGTACATCGAGATGTTGAAGGCGGGCTACACGTCGGTCTGCGAATTCCATTACGTGCACCACACGCCGGATGGCAGCCGCTATTCGAATCAGGCGGAACTGGCGCAGCGTGTGGTGGATGCCGCGTCGGCGAGCGGCATCGGTATGACGATGCTGCCCGTGCTGTATCAGTACAGCGGCTTCGGCTCGCGCGCCCCGCGCGAAGATCAGCAACGCTTCATCAACACGCCGGAGAGTCTGCTCGATCTGCTCGGCACGGTGCGCGCGGCGCGTCCCGAGAGCGCGGCGTTACGTTATGGTGTCGCGCCGCATTCGTTGCGTGCGGTATCGGCTGATTCGTTGCATGCATTGCTGAATGGTATCGATCGAAGCGCGCCGGTTCACATCCATATCGCCGAGCAAACCGCCGAAGTCGACGCCTGCCTCGAAACCGAAGGTGCGCGGCCGGTGCAGTGGCTGCTCGATCGCTTCGACGTCGACAGCCGCTGGTGCCTCGTGCACGCCACGCATGTCGATGCCAACGAAACCCTGGCGCTCGCGAAAAGCGGTGCGGTCGCGGGTTTGTGTCTGACGACCGAAGCGAATCTCGGCGACGGCATTTTTCCGGCGCAAGAGTATCTCGACGCGCAAGGGCGCATCGGGGTCGGATCGGATAGCCATATCGGCGTCGACTGGCGAGCGGAATTGCGTTTGCTCGAATACGGCCAGCGTCTGACTCGCCGTCAGCGCAATGTGCTGGCATCGGCGCAGGCCACGCACGTGGCCGATCGTCTGTTCGACGCGGCGCTCGAAGGCGGCGCGCATGCCACCGGTCGTGCAGTGGGTGCATTGCAGGCCGGCCACCGCGCCGACTGGCTGGTGCTCGACCCGGATCATTCGAGCATCGCCGAGCACGCGCCGAACGCGTGGCTCTCGGGCGTTGTATTCTGCGAACATGGCGAGACACCGATTCGCGACGTCTATGCGGGCGGCGACAAGGTTGTCGACAACCGCCGCCATCGCGATGAAGAGGGTGCGTACGCGCGTTATCGCGGGGCGCTCGCCGATTTGCTCAAGTAAACTGCTGACGCCGCTGGCTGAAACCACTTGCTGAAGCGAAATGCTCGCATGAATGGCTGAACACGCTGAGCCTTCGATTTTTATCGATCCCATCGATTCCGGACTGACATGACTGCTTCGTCTACTACTACTCCGCCGGTTCTATCGCTGCATCAGGGAAGCTTGCCGTTGCTGATTTCGATCCCGCATCTGGGCACGCAAATCCCCGCCGATATCGCCGCAACGATGACGCTGGTCGCGCAGCGCACCGACGACTGCGACTGGCATCTCGACCGTCTCTACGCGTTTGCGAAACGCATGGGCGCGTCGATCCTGTCGCCGACCTACGCGCGTTATGTGATCGACCTGAACCGTCCGCCCGACGGCGCGAATCTGTATCCGGGGCAGGACACCACCGGCTTGCTGCCGGTCGATACCTTCGACAAGGAACCCTTGTACCTCGACGGCCATCTGCCGAGCGAGGCCGAAGTCGCGCGTCGGCGCGATGCTTACTGGAAGCCCTATCACGACGCGCTGACGGGCGAGCTGGCCGCGCTGAAGGCGAAGCACGGCAAGGTGCTGCTGTGGGAAGCGCATTCGATTCGCTCGCACGTGCCGCGTTTTTTCGAAGGACGTCTGCCCGATTTCAACTTCGGCACGTCGAACGGCGCCAGCGCGGTGGCTGGATTGGGCGAGGAATTGGCTGCTGTGGTCGGGCGGCATGGCGGGTACTCTGCTGTCGCCAACGGGCGGTTTAAGGGCGGCTATATCACGCGGCAGTACGGGCAGCCGTCGCAGGGTGTGCACGCGGTACAACTCGAGTTGTCGCAGATTACGTATATGGAGGAGCAGATGCCGTATGCGTATGACGAAGCGCTGGCTGCGAAGGTCGAGCCTTTGCTGGAAGAACTTGTGACGACGGCGTTGGAGCGCGTTAGGGCAGCTTGACGGCAGCAGTTTGACAGCGGCGGCTTGACGTTGCTGCTGTCAGTGGTATCCATTTCATCTCCTCCACGCGGTTCGCCGCGCTTCGCATTCCGCGAGGCCGCGACCGCGTCGGCTCACACCGCAAAGGTGTAACAGCATGTGTCCGTGATTGCATGCTGCGGCGTTCGCGCCGAACGTATAGAGCGTCGCAGGATTGGTTTAAGGGTGAACCGCGGGGTTGTGGACTCGCGGGGTTTTGACCCGAGCCTCGTTGAAACGGAGCGGCCGCAAAAAAAGCCTCGCTTTTGGCGAGGCTTTCCGATGCGCGCAGTATGGGGCGCCGCATAACGATCAGTGGCAGTGACGTTCCCAGTGATGGTGGACGCGCACCTTGTGGCATTCGCGGTGGTGTTCATAAGCCTGGGCGGGAGCGATCGCGCTCAGGGTGACGACGGTTGCTGCGATAGCGAGAACGAGTTTCTTCATTACAAAATCCTTAAATCATGGTGGTGGTGCTAACGCTGCAGCACGCGGCGTGCCGCAACGGGTCAAAAGAATGCCACACATTGCGCACGCAGCGGAGGAACGCCGACCGAATGCATGGGTCAACTCAAAACGCCGAGCTGTGAGGCGTTTTATCCCTGGACAGCGGCGCGCGGCAGCGTGTCGTTTCGGCACATCGAGCGTCGCGGAATGCGCGCGCGGGCATTGCGCGCCATGCGCTGAAGCGACTACCCTTTCAGAACGATGACGTGTGCACATCGCGTCATCCATACATCGGGCAAAAAGATGGAAGACCCAGCGATGGAAGATTCCGACGAATTGCTGCTCCCGGTCTGGCGAGCGAACCTGGTGCTGCTGACCCGCGAGGTCGGCGCCGCGACGCGTCTGGCGCGCATGATGACCTTTTCCGCCAGCTACCTGAAATTGATCCTGTCCGGCCAGCGCGAATTCAGCGAGGAGTTCGTACGCGGTATCGAGGCGGTGACGGGCTTGCCGAATGGCTGGATGAACGTGTCGCATACCGGGGAGGACATACCGGCCAAGGCGCGCGAAGCAATCGACAACGAACAGCCGCTTGCGCGTTTTCGCGGCACGGCGCATCCGGTGCGCAAGAAGACGGTGCTGCGCCCGCCCGAGCCGATTTTCGGCCAGACGGGTCCGGCCAAACGCGTGGAAGAAGAGACGCTCGACGCCGAAGCGCATCGGCGTCAGGCCCACTTCCGCAAGGTCCGCGATCTGGCGATGCAGGACGTGCGGCGCTTCGAGCGGCATTTGAGCCAGATGCCGGTGGATCTTGCATCGATGCGATCGAAAGTGGAGGACGTGATCGCCGCCGCCGATCTCGACCACCCGATTCAGGCGGACCTGGCTGGCCGGCTGGAGCAGATCGAAAAGCATCGGCATTTGCTGCTCAGGCATGTGGAGCGCTTGCAGGCCTTGCTCGCGCACATTGGGGGAGGGGATTGACGCCTGCAACTCGGCGTCTTTGTTGCATGCAGGCTTGAATCTCCTGGTCGTCCGGCCGCAACCTAACGCCTGCGCCGTGCGTGAAATTCCGCCTCGAGCGTCCACGTCACGCCATCCTGCGCCAGCGCGACGCCGGTCCAGCGGAACGAATCCCTTGTGATATCGGTGAAATTCCATCGAATCGGTGTGCCGTCGGCGTGCGTGCCGATCTGCACGAGATCATTGCCGACGCGCCGGCCGATCAGCTCATCGCGCTGGCCGGTCAGCGGATTCATGTAAGTCACGCGCCACGCGCGCAGCGCCGGGTCCCACACCCGCAGCGTGGTGCCGTACATGGTGTCGGCGGCAGCGAGCCCCGCATGATGTTCGCTGCGTGGCGGCATGATCCACACGTCCTGTACGGCACGCCCCTCCAGGACCCAGCCGAAATGAATCTCGCCGCGGCGGCGCGAGTTGCCCAGGTCGACGCGGTAATGCAGCACGTCCATGTCCCAACTGCCAATCAGCCAGCCGTAGAGGTCGTCGGTGGCATCGATGTCGGCGGCCCGCGCCGGGGCGGTCAATGCGGCGTGAAAGCCGCGCTCGACGGTGTCGTCCAGCATGTTCATCGTATGTGCTCCTTCGAGCGTTCAGTGAAAGCGCCATCGCCGGAACGGGCAAAACCGCGCCGGCCGCCGATGTGCTAAAACGACGATACGGACTCAGCCGAGGTGCATCTTGGGGAAAATTGCCGTCACTTTGCAGCAGGCGCTCGCGCAGCGCGCGCGGGAAGGCACGCGCGGCAGCACAAGCGCGCGTCCGCTGGCCCAAGGCGCGAGCTGGGATGTCGCGGACATCCTTTGCACCTTCGGCCCGCGCGACCAGCCGTTCGAGGAACGGCACGCGGGCGTGTGCATCGCGATGGTGGTCGCCGGTTCGTTCGGCTACCGGACCGCGACGGGACGCGCGTTGCTCACCCCCGGCGCGCTGTTGCTTGGCAATACGGGTGACTGCTTCGAATGCGGCCATCGGCATGCGCCCGGCGATCGCTGCATTGCCTTCCGCTATGCGCCGGCGTACTTCGAGCAGCTTGCTGCGGACGCGGGCATCGCGAGCGGCGATCTGAACTTCAGGCGCGCGCGCATTCCGTCGCTACCTTCGTTGTCGCCGCTGATCGCGCGGGCCTGTGCCGGCGCCCTGGATACGGGCGGCGCGGTGTGGGACGAACTCGCGGTCGAAGTGGCCGTCGCGACGCTCAAGGCGGCGGGTGCATTGAAGCGCGCGGAACCACCCGCAAGCGCCGCGGCCTGGTCGCGCGTGGCGCAGACGGTGCGCCTGATCGACGACACGCCAGGCGCCACGCATACGCTGACGAGCCTCGCTGCCGCGGCGGGCCTGAGCGAGTTCTACTTCCTGCGCACGTTCCAGCGCGTAACTGGCGTGACGCCGCATCAATATGTGCTGCGGGCGCGCTTGCGAGCAGCGGCGCTGCGCCTTGACGACGACAGCGCAAAGGTTGTCGATATCGCGCTCGATTGCGGCTTCAACGATCTGTCGAATTTCAATCACGCATTTCGCGCGGAGTTTGCGTCGAGTCCGCGTGCGTGGCGCGCGCGAGGCAGGGCGCGCCGCGCATGACGCGGTGGTTCGCGTTCGTGGCGCTGACCGCCGCGTTGGCGTTGGTTGCGTGTGCAACCAACGCGCTTGCTGAGGGCAGTGTTTTGAACACCTCCAGCACCTCGAACGACGACCTCTCCCCCTCGACGACAGAGCGCGACGTCCACCTCTTCGTGATCCAGAAAGACGGCTCCGTCGAAGAACATGACGACACGGTCCTGCGGGCCAACACGACGAGCGGCGTCGACGATATCGCGCAACGCTACGTGTGGTTCAACAAGGACATCGAGCAGGTGCAACTGTTGACCGCGGAAACGATCGACCCGAACGGCGTCGCGCATCCGGTCGGGCCTGAAGCGATCCGCGACGTGCAGGAACCCCGCTCGGCGGGCGCACCGAGTTTCGAAGACGGCGTGTTGCGCACGGTGATCTTTCCGGGCGTCGAACCCGGCTCGCGCGTGCATCTGGCGTTTCGCAAGACGCGCACGAAGCCTCTGCAGGCCGGCACGTTCGCGTACCTGGTCGAACCGACGCGCGAGCCTGTCGAGATGCAGCGCCTGATCTTCGACCTGCCCACCGACGTGCCGCTTTATGCCGATGCGCGCGGCTACGTCGCGCTGCCGCCGGTCACGGCAAACGGTCGCACCCGCTACGAGTTCGATTACCAGCACGGCCCGTATGCGCCGCTCGAAGCGGGCGCGGTGGGCTATGCGAACTGGGGCGACCGGCTGATGGTGTCGACCGTGCCGGACTTCGCGAGTTTCGCCGCGCGTTATCGCGGCCCTGCGGCCGACGCGACGATGAGCGACCCGGCCATCGTTCAACTCGCACGGAGCCTGACCGCAGAGGTGAGCGATCCGCGTGCGAAGGCACAGGTCCTGTTCGACTGGATGCGCCTGAATATTCGCTACGTTGCGCTGTTTCTCGGCGAGACGGCGGCGATCCCGCATAAGGCGATCGACATCCTGCACAACCGCTATGGCGACTGCAAGGACCACGTCGCGTTGTACGGCGCGTTTCTCGCCGCGGTCGGCATCCGCAGCGAGGCCGTCCTGCTCAATCTCGGGCCGTACTACAGTTTGCCAGCGGTGCCCGGCTACGGCGAAAGCGCGATCAATCATGCAATCGTCTGGATTCCTGATCTATCGCTATTTGCCGACACCACGGCAGGCGGCATGAGTTTTGGCTATTTGCCGCCGAGCGCGATGGATCGGCCCGTTTTGCTGGTCGACGAGGGCGTGTTGGCGCGCACGCCGGCCACCCAGTTGCGCGAGCGCACGGCGCGCCTGCAGATCGACGTCGACGAGAGCGGGGCGGCGAACTACGCTTATCGCGTGGAAGATGCCGGCTATACTGCGGAGCTCGAACGCAATATGTTTCGACGGGCAACGCGGCAGCGCACGCAACAGATTGCGGCGAATCGTCTATTGCTGACGGGCCTGCATGGCACAGCGCAGTTGCGCACGGGCGATCTGGTCTCGACCGATGGACCTTTTTCCACGTCGATGCAGGGACGGGTGGCACATTTTGTCTGGACCGATGGGACGACCGCTGGGCCGGCCCTGACGAGCTTGTCCGGCGGAATGGCCGGGCAGGTGCAGGCATGGCTGGCGGAGCCTGCGAGGACGCAGCCCTGGGCGTGCATCGGCGGGGAATTCGATGAAACGCTGGCGATGACACTGCCGAGGTTCGCCCGCGTGACGGATGTGCCGCCGGATGCCGCGGTGAAGGATCGTTTCTTCGAGTTTTCTTCTCGCTACGTGTTCGATCCTGCCGCGCGGGTCTTGCAGGTCAGGCGACACCTGCGAGCCGCGTTTGGCCATCAGATGTGCTCTGCCGATGAATTTGCCGGCGTGAAGGATGATCTGATCCGGATCGAGCGGGATCTCGACGCCGAGGTGGTGTTGAAGGCAGTCAGGTAGGCACGTACGGCATCGGCAGTGCCCACGGCAGTGGCGGTAAAGAAGTACCGCCACTGCCGCATGAACAACCACGCCGTCATGGGCAAAAAGAGACGCTTAACTTCCGCTCTTGGTCACGATAGGCACCCAGGTTCCGCTCTTGACCTGATACAGCGTGGAAGCGCCGCTTTTCAACGCCCCGGTGCTATCGAAGGAAATCTTCCCGGTCACGCCGTCGTAATCGAGTGTCTTGAGCACCGGCCGGTAGACCGCCGGCGAGGTGGATTTTGCCTGCTGCATCGCCTTGATTGCGGCCCATGCCCCGTCATACCCAAACGGCGCGTACGACAGGATATCCACTCCGAAGCGCTTCTTGAACTTCGCGGAGAAGTCCTTGCCGCCCGGCAATTGGGCCAACGGTCTGCCGTATTCCCAGGCCATCGCGCCTTCGGACGGATCGCCGGCGAGCTTGATGAAGTCCTGGTCCATCACGCCGCCACCCCCCACCAACTGCGCGTTCATCCCCAGTTGCTTCATCCGCTTCGCGAAGCCGGCCGCCTGCGTATCCAGGCCGCCGAAGAAAATCAGATCCGCATTGGTCGCCTTGATCTTGGTGATCTGCGTGCTGAAGTCCACCGCGTGATTGTCGGTGTATTCGCGCGTCACGATGTTGCCGCCATGCGCTTTCACCGCTTTCTCGAACTCGTCGGCCTCGCCCTGGCCGAAGGCGGTGCGGTCGTCGATGATCGCAATGCGTTTGGCCTTCGTCACCTCGACGGCGTAGACGCCCGCGTTGCCGGCGTTTTGCGCATCGGTGGAAATCACCATGAAGGTGTTCGCGAAGCCTCGCCCGGTAATGATCGGATTGGTGGCGGCCGGGTCAATCACCGGAACACCGGCCTGTTCGTACACCTGCGAGGCAGGAATCGTCGTGCCCGAATTGAAGTGGCCCACGACCACGGATACCCCCGCGTCGACCAGCTTCTGCGCGGCCTGCACGCCGACGCGCGGGTCGGCCTGGTCGTCCTCGGAGACGAGCTGGAATTGCGCGACCTTGTCGCCGATCTTGATCTTCTGCGCGTTGGCTTCCTCGATGGCAAGCCGGACACCGTTCTCCAGATCCTTCCCGTAGCCGGCGTTGGCACCCGTCAGCGGCGCGGCGAAGCCGATCTTCACCGGCAGGTCGTCGGCGAAACTGGCCAGCGGCGCGATCGCGAAGGTAGCGCCAACGAACAGAGCAAGCGGTTTCAGCGTGTTGCGAAGACTCATGGTCTTTCTCTCCATCGACAGTTTCAGGTGTGAAAGCGGTAAGGCTGTAACACTGGATCGACGCGCAAGCATTGGTTTGACTTCGCATGGCGCGTCATCAAAGGTACGGATGATCTGTCACCATTAACAATGCTGGAATACGCCCATAGGAAATCCCCTTGGGGGCGTCCATGGAAGTCCTCTTGGGGACGCGCAGTGGCGTTCATATGCCCGTCAATCTGGCGCGAATATAGAAAGCCAATTTGCGACCGTCTTGGCAGTTCGCGGCGCTTTGAATGAGCATTTCGGCATAGCCCGCACAGCGCTTGGGCTGGCGGCCTGTCAGCGGCGGCGCGCGGGTGCGGATTGCGGCATATGCTTAAGAAACAGGGCGCGATATGCGGCCGAACAAACGGCGGGGATGCGGCCTGGAGATGGCGCTCGAGAAACCGGCGCGAGCGCGCCGGCCTTACTACCGTTGCACAGTCGCGGAAACAAACCTGCGCGGGCTCGCCGGAAAAACGACAGAAGCAAAAGAAGCAACTGACGGCGGGCTAAAACGACGCCCTCACTGCTCGCCTTGCTGGCGCAGCAACTCTTCACGCAGACGCAGGATGGGCGCCTTGGTTTCTTCGTCGGCCCAGGTGTCGAGATCGTCTATTGCGCGCTGGCAGCCGTCGAGCACCAGGTCGAGATCCACCGGCACGCCGTTGTTCAGCGCGAATTCGATAGTCTCGGCGAACTGCTGGCACTCGTCCTCGCCGTACGAAATGTCGAGGTTGTCGGCGATGATTTCGGCGATGTTGCTGCGCGCCTTGTCGTCGGGTGTCACCATTTCGACGATGCCGCGCGCCACCGCCGGCGAATAGAAAAGCGCGATGTCGAGCCACTGTGCGGGATCGAAGTCGGCCTGGTCGAACTGGTTCTCGAAGTACTCGATCGCTTCCTGCTCGTGCGCTTCGTCCGCGTCGACACTGATGCACAACTGCTCAAAAAATTCTTCCCGCTCGCTGCGGATATAACCGTCCATCGATGCCTCGTCTGCTGAATGCTGAATGCTGAATGCCGGATGCCCGGACGCCCGGACGCCCCAAAAAATGCGCTGTGGGCGGGCGATTGCCTCGCCCACGCGGCACGCATTATAGGGCGACCGGCTGACAAGCGCGGGTCGCGTGCCGGGTGTGGGCTCGGCTAGCAACTGATGCGGGGCGCACGGTTACGTGTTGAGCCGCGCCAAGGTGCCCCGCGCCTACGCCGTCTCCTCCGCCACCCAGGCATCGAACCATTCACGGGGCTGCGCGATTTCGTTCTGTGCGGCCACCAGTTCCAGTTCATAGCGCCCGGCCTGCCACGTCGCTTTGACCACCGCGTTCACCGCGGCCAGCGTGTGCTCGAAGGCGGCGCGGATCGAATCGCCCAGCAGCGTGCGCGCGACAAACACCGCGCTCGTCAGATCGCCGACGCCCACCGGCTGCCGCGCGAACGGGTAGAGCGGACGTTGCCCCATCCACGCTTCGCGCTCGGTGACGACCAGCATGTTGAAACGGTCGGCAGGGCTGTTGCGATCGAGTAGATGTTTGACCAGCATGAGCTTCGGCCCACGGGCGATGACCTCGCGGCACGCGGCCACCGCTTCTTCGAGCGTCTCGATCTCACGGCCCACGAGGCGTTGCAACTCGGTATGGTTCGGCGCCATGGCGTCAGCAACCGTCGGCATGGTGCGGACCAGAAATTCCTGGATGCCCGGCTCGACCTTGCAGCCGCTCGCGGCACCCATCACCGGATCGCAGAAGTACCACGCGCGCGGATTGGCGGCCTTCACGGCCTTGACGATCTCCAGCACCGCCTGCGCCTGCTCGGGTGTGCCCAGATAGCCGGACAGCACGGCGTCGCAGCGCGGCAGCATGCCGATCGCGCCGATCCCTTCGACGAGTTCTTCCATCTGCGATGCTTCGATCGCGCCGCCGGTCCAATGACCGTATTGCGTGTGGTTCGAAAACTGCACAGTATTGAGCGGCCAGACATTGACGCCGAGCCGCCGCATCGGGAATTCGGCCGCGCTATTGCCGGCGTGCCCGAAGACGACATGTGACTGGATGCTCAGAACGTTTTTCGTCATGGTGTGGCCCGCGCAAGATGTTTTGCGCGATCAATGAGAACGGACGGATAGCCGCGGTAACGAACCGGCTTTGACCGGGCGCCTGAAGCGGCGTGACTGTTTCAGATAGTGCAAGAAAAATGCGCGGTCTGCATAGTCAACTAACAATACATGAGTTTGTCACGCGCGAGTCGATCCGTCCCCGTGTTGTTGCGTCGAACCATCAAACGGGTGAGGGATCAGGCGAGTTCCCGATACAGCGCCAGATAGCGCTCGGCCGAGGCGCCCCAGCCGAAATCCTGATGCATCGCGCGACGTTGCGTGGCTTTCCACTCGGTGCGGCGGTCATAGAGCGCAAACGCGCGGCGGATCGCCGCCGCAAGGCCCTTCGGCTCGAATCGTTCGAATACAAAGCCCGTAGCGAGGTCGTCGGCGAGATTTTCGAGCGACGCGTCCACGACCGTGTCCGCGAGGCCGCCGACGCAATGCACGAGCGGCAGCGACCCGTAAGCCAGCGCATACAGTTGCGTGAGTCCGCAGGGCTCGAAGCGCGACGGCACCGCGATCACGTCGCTGCCCGCGACGATCGTATGCGCGAGTGTCTCGTCAAAACCCAGTTCGACTGCCACCGATTCCGGATGCGTATGCGCGACGCGTTTCAAACCATTTTCGAGCGCCGGGTCGCCGGTGCCGAACACCACTAGTTGGCCGCCGCGTTTGACAATTTCCGGCGCCGCCTCGAGCAGCAGGTCAAGGCCTTTCTGTTCGGTCAGCCGGCTCACCACGCCGAATAGCAAAGCGTCGCTTTTCTGCGCGAGGCCGAAGCGCTTTTGCAGCGCCTCCTTGCAGGCCAGTTTGCCGGCCAGACGGGTGGCTGTGTAGTGATCTTCGAGCAGTGCGTCGGTGGCGGGATTCCACACGGAATAGTCGACGCCGTTCAGGATGCCGCTCAGATCGTGCGAGCGATGACGCAGCAACCCGTCGAGCCCGCCGCCTTGGGCCAGTGTCTGGATTTCGCGGGCGTAGGTCGGGCTGACTGTGGTGATGCGGTCGCTGTAGTAGAGACCTGCCTTGAGAAACGACAACTGCCCATAGAATTCGACGCCGCGCATGTTGAAGAAGTCGTCCGGCAGCGCCAACTGGCCGAACTGATGCGCCGGAAAAACGCCCTGATACGCGAGGTTGTGCACCGTGAAGACGCTGCGCGCGAACGAGCGGCCGTGCTGCCGTTCAGCCGCCTTGAGGTAGGCGGGCGCGAGTCCGGCATGCCAGTCGTGCGCGTGGACGATCTGCGGCGCCCACGCCGGGTCGAGGTGCTGAGCCAGTTGGGCCGCGACCCAACCCAGCAGGGCGAAGCGTTGCGCATTGTCGCCGTACGGTACGTGTTCGTCGTTCAGATAGGGGTTGCCGGGCCGGTCGTACAGCGAGCCGGCGCGGATGACGTAGACGATCAGGCCGCTCGACGGCAGCGTGCCCTGTTCGAGCGTGACACCCGGCGAGTCGAAACGGCGGCCTAGCTGCGCCACCGGACGCAGGTCGGCCAAGCCGGCGACCACCGCCGGAAAGCCGGGCAGCAGCACCCGCACGTCAGCGCCGCGCTCGATCAGCGCGGGCGGCAACGCGCCCGCGACGTCGGCGAGACCGCCCGTTTTGAGGAGGGGATACAGCTCGCTTGCGACGTGCAGGGCGCGAATCGTCATAGGCTCGGTCTCGTTCCTGTTAGTGCGGGTTTGCGGCAGGTCCAATTGAGCGGCAGGACGGGCGGCAGGCTCCGCCAGCCCGTTCGCTTTGCCGCTCCGGCGCGGATCACGTCCCCTTCTGCTGCAGCGCCTCGGGTGTGACCAGCACGACACCGTCGTCAGTGCGATAGAAGCGTTCGGCGTCGGCCACGGGATCTTCGCCGATCACCGTGCCGTCCGGAATGGTGCAGCCACGGTCTATCACCACTTTCTGCAGCCGGCAGCTCGCGCCGACGGTGACCTGCGGCAACAAGACTGCCTCATTGATATTACAGAACGAACTCACTTTGACGTTCGACGACAACACCGAGCGCGAAATCTGCGAGCCGGAAATCACACAGCCGCCGCACACGATCAGATTGTTGCCGGTGCCTTGCAGGCCTTTCAGGTCGCGTACGAACTTGGCGGGCGGCAACTGTTCCTGATACGTCCAGATCGGCCAGTTGCGGTCGTACAGGTCGAGCGTCGGGATGGTGGAGGCAAGATCGAGGTTGGCTGCCCAGTAGGCGTCGATCGTGCCGACGTCGCGCCAGTACGGCTCCACGCTCGGGTCTGACGACACGCACGACATGCTGAACGGATGCGCGATCGCCGTGCCTTGCGTGACGACGCGCGGCAGGATGTCCTTGCCGAAGTCGTGATCGGTGTCGACGCTCGAGATGTTCTCTTCGAGCAGCGAATACAGGTAATCGGCGCTGAACACGTAGATGCCCATGCTGGCGAGCGCCGAATCCGGACGGCCCGGCATGGCGGGCGGATCGGCGGGTTTTTCGACGAAGCCGGTCACGCGGCGGTTTTCGTCGACGGCCATCACGCCGAAGGCCACGGCGTCCATGCGCGGCACCTCGATGCAGCCGACCGTGCAATCCGCGCCGCTTTCCGCGTGATCCGCGATCATGCGCGTGTAATCCATCTTGTAGATGTGGTCGCCCGCCAGCACCACCACGTATTTCGGCCGGATCGAGCGGATGATGTCGAGATTCTGGAACACGGCGTCCGCGGTGCCGCGGTACCAGTGGGCGCCTTCCACCCGCTGCTGGGCTGGCCAGAGGTCGATGAATTCGCCGAATTCACCACGCAGGAAGCCCCAGCCGCGCTGCAGGTGGCGCAGTAGCGAGTGCGCCTTGTATTGCGTGACCACCGCGATGCGGCGGATGCCGGAGTTCAGGCAATTGGAGAGCGCGAAGTCGATGATCCGGTATTTGCCGCCGAAGTGCACCGCTGGTTTGACGCGCTTGTTCGTGAGCGGCCCGAGCCGCGTGCCCCGTCCGCCCGCGAGGACGATGGCGAGGGTGGTGCGTTGCAGATCGTTCAGCCGTGCCGGAGTTTCCATGTCTGTCTCCTTTGTCGACAGGAGTTAGCGCTTTCACGCTTACTCCGGTCCCATGCAAGATAGTTGCTGATTAGTATGCCCCGGGTGGTCTTGTTCTCTCGCTCTGCGTTATTGATTCGTGCTGCCAGGCGGCTTTCGTCTTCGCGGGCCCGTCTGCTAGTTCTAGCACTGATTTGCCGCGGGCGAATAGTCTGAATTGTGCGGATGCAAGTCGCGCGGCCGCCTTGCGAACGATCAACCCTTGCGCAGGACGCATCCGTGCGCGAGGACACATAGGGCGCAAGGCGAGCCGCGGCAATATGCGTGCCACACCGGCCGGCGCCGCCCTGAGCCTGCGCGCGCGGCAGCAGAGTCCCGCGGCGCGTCGTAGAATCGTCCGCTCCGAACGGGGTGCGGGCGTTGCTTTCCAGCGCCCGCAGCCTACATGCTTCACGCCGATTTCCCTTTGCAAGAAAACGATCGATGAATTTTCGCCGCGAGTCTTTGTTCGCCATCTTGAGCGCCTGCGCGCTAGTCGCTGCGCCTGGAGCTTTCGCTGCCACGCCGGCCAGTGGGGCCGTTGCGGGGAGTGCGGCCAGTTCGGGGCGTTCGGGTGGTTCGGGTGGCTCTCTCACCCAGCCCGGTTCCGCGGCTACCAGCGCCACTCCGGCTGCGGCTGTCGATAACAGCGGTCCGGCGTACGGCCCCGAGTTGCAGGGCTTCAACTATCCGGCACCGGTCGAGCAATACGACTTCACCTCGCAAGGCGTGGCGCTGCACATGGCGTACATGGATATCACGCCGGACCATGCGAACGGCCGCACGGCCGTATTGCTGCACGGCAAGAACTTTTGTGCGGCGACGTGGGACGCGACCATTCATCGTCTGAGCGACGCCGGCTACCGGGTGATCGCGCCGGATCAGATCGGTTTTTGTAAATCGAGCAAGCCCGAGCACTACCAGTACAGTTTTCAGCAACTGGCGCGCAATACGCATGCGCTGCTCGAATCGCTTGGCGTGACTGACGCGACCGTGATCGGCCATTCGACCGGCGGCATGCTCGCGATCCGCTATGCGCTGATGTATCCACATGAAACGCAGCAACTGGTGTTGGTCAATCCGATCGGGCTAGAGGACTGGAAGGCGAAGGGCGTGCCTTCGCTATCGGTCGACCAATGGTACGAGCGCGAACTGAAGACGACTGCGGACGGCATTCGCCGTTACGAGCAGACGACCTATTACGCCGGCCAGTGGCGCGCCGACTATGAGCCGTGGGTACAGATGCTGGCGGGGATGTACCGGGGCCCCGGCAAACAGATCGTGGCGTGGAATTCCGCGTTGCTGTACGACATGATTTACACGCAACCGGTGGTGTACGAACTGGGCCATCTGAGCATGCCGACGCTGCTGCTGATTGGTCAGAAGGACACGACCGCGATTGGCAAGGATGCGGCGCCGCCTGAGGTGCGCGCGAAGATCGGCCACTACCCCGAACTGGGCAAGGCCGCTGCGAAGGCGATTCCGCACGCTACGCTCGTCGAATTCGCCGACTTGGGGCACGCGCCGCAGATGCAGGACCCGCAGGCGTTTCATAAGGCGCTGCTCGATGGCCTGGCGGCGGTGCCGGCAAATCGGTGAGCATTGCGGCTGGGCAACCTGATGTTCGTGTACTCAGGGCAGCCAGCCAATCGACGAAAAAAGAAGGGCGGCCTGTGCTGATACACGCCGCCCTTTTTTATTACTGCCTGCGTTGTTACTTGCCGGCGCCTAACTCTTCACGCACTTGCGCGCCGATCTCAAACGAGCGCAGCCGTGCTTTGTGATCGTAGATTTGCGCGGTCAGCATCAATTCATCCGCACCGGTCTGATCGATGACCGACCGCAGTCCTTCGCGGACCGTATCGCGATCGCCGATCACGGAGCAGGCGAGCGAATGCGCGACGCCGTTCAACTCCATCTCGGACGCTTCGATCCGTTCGACCGGCGGCTGCAACTGACCGGGCGTGCCGCGCCGCAGGTTGACGAACTGCTGCTGCAGCGAGGAGAACAGACGTCGCGCTTCCTCGTTGCTATCGGCGGCGAACAGATTGACGCCGACCATGGCGTACGGTTTATCGAGCGTCGCCGACGGACGGAATTGCTCGCGATAGACCTTCAGCGCGGTGAACATGTGATCGGGTGCGAAGTGCGACGCGAACGCGAACGGCAGACCGAGTGCCGCAGCCAGTTGCGCGCTGTACAGCGACGAGCCGAGCAGCCAGAGCGGCACATGAAGGCCTGCGCCGGGGACTGCGCGAATACGCTGACCCGGCACGGGGTCGGCGAAATAGCGTTGCAACTCGACGACGTCGTCGGGAAACGACTCTGCGCTATTTTGCAGATCGCGGCGCAGCGCGCGGGCGGTGCTTTGATCGGTACCGGGTGCGCGGCCGAGGCCCAGGTCGATGCGATCCGGATAGAGCGACGCGAGGGTACCGAACTGTTCCGCGATGACGAGCGGAGCGTGGTTGGGCAGCATGACGCCGCCGGAGCCGACGCGGATTTTCTTCGTCCCACCGGCGACGTGGCCGATCACGACAGCGGTGGCTGCGCTGGCGATACCGGTCATGTTGTGGTGTTCTGCGAGCCAGAAGCGGCGGTAGTTCCAGTTTTCCGCGTGCTGGGCGAGATCCAATGTGTTTTTGAACGCGTCCGCGGGGGTGGCACCTGCGATGACCGGCGATAGGTCGAGGACCGAGAAGGGGATCATTTTCTGTTCATGTGATGTTTCGGGCGCTTTCGCGCGATGGGGCATTGTGGCAAAGGTTTTGGTTTTCTGCTGATCGTCCTGGGATGTCCACGTTCGTGGAAGGGGGTTATCGGTTTGTTGCCTCCGGCGGGGGTTGTTTGTCTGTGTTCTTAGGGCTTTGGCCTTTCCTTGAATTGTTAGTGGTCTATTGGCGTTGCCCCTGTGCGGGGCGGCACCTACTTCTCTTTGCCGGCTGCAAAGAGAAGTAGGCAAGAGAAAGCAGCTCAAACCGCTACTGCTAAGTGGGGCCCGTGGTCTGCTGCGGGTAGTGGTGCATCTGGAATCTGTGTTCGTGCCCCTGCATGCGCCAGTGACAAGGGCGTCATACTTCCGGCGGCGCTGCGCGCGCCGAAGAGCAGTTCAAAAACCGATCCCTGCGTTTTGACGCCCACGTCTCGCCACCGGACCGTGGCTCGTCATTGCATCGCCACCGCCACCGCCACCGCCACCGCCACCGCAGCCGTGACCGTGACCGTGACCGTGACGGTGACGGTGACGGTGACGGTGACGGTGATTGCGGGGCACCGACAAATCATTTGAGGTAGGGGTTCCCGGGTGAATGCAGAGGCGTGTCGCCGAGGCGAAGCCGACGGCCCTCACAGAGCTCAGCCGAAGCCCCTGGTTTCCCATGCAGACCCGTCCGCGACGCACGTAGTGCGGAGTGGGAGCTGATGAGTCCTTTGTCACTAACGCGGAATGTGAGAGAACACGGATTCCAGATGCACCACTACCCGCAGCAGACCACGGTGCTCACTTAGTAGTAGCGGTTTGAGCTGCTTTCTCTTGCCTACTTCTCTTTGCAGCCGGCAAAGAGAAGTAGGTGCCGCCCCGCACAGGGGCAACGCTAATAGACCACTAACAAAACAAGGAAAGGCCAAAGCCCTAAGAACACTGACAAAAGCGCCGAGCAGGCAAACAAGATCAAGAAAATCCCAAAGCACTAAGCACACACAAAAAAAATCCCGGCGTAGCCAAACCCCCCATCTTTACATGCAATCCCGATATAGATATGTCCGATCAATATTTAACATCCGCATGTAGCGCTGCTACCTTAATCCCCTCGAACAGAGCACCGCATCCAATCAAGAAAGCCACCGCCCCGCCGGGCAAAAAACCACCTTGGGAGACACCACCGTGTCCATCGAATTCATCGGCATGATCCAGACCCGCAAGGTGTCCGAGACCCACGCCCCGCAAGGGCCAATCATCGACATCGACTACGTGGAGCAATTCGCCCGCGCTCACGAAGCCGCGGGCTTCGACCGCATCCTCGTGCCGCATCATTCGACGAGTCCCGACGCGCTCCTCACCGTCGCCCACGCGGCCAGCGTCACGAGCAAAGTGCATTTCATGCTCGCCCATCGCCCGGGCTTCGTCTCGCCCACGCTCGCCGCGCGCCAACTGGCAACCCTCGATCACTATTCCGGCGGCCGTCTCGCCGTCCACATCATCTCCGGTGGCGATGACGCGGAACAACGCCGCGACGGGGACTACCTGTCGCATGACGAACGCTATGCCCGCACCGACGAATACCTGCACATCCTGCGCCGCATCTGGACCGAAGCGAAACCCTTCGATCACAGCGGTCAGTACTACCGCTTCGAACAAGGCTTCTCCGAAGTGAAGCCGGTGCAGCAACCCCATATCCCCGTGTACTTCGGCGGCGCATCCGCGCCCGCGCTCGAAATCGCCGGACGTCATGCCGATGTCTACGCGCTTTGGGGCGAATCGAAGGCGCAAGTGCGCGAACAGGTCACCCGCGTGCGTGCCGAAGCCGCTAAACACGGCCGTAACGTGCGCTTTTCCGTATCGTTCCGGCCCATCCTCGCGGCTACCGAAGCAGCCGCGTGGGAACGCGCGGAGCACATCCTCGAGGAAACCCGGCGGCTGCGCGCGGCGCAAGGACTCGGCGTCGGCGGCCCGGCGCAAAGCGAAGGCGCGCGGCGGCTGCTCGCGGCATCGGGTGAGTCGGATCGCGTCGATGAACGTCTGTGGACCGGCGTCGCCAAGGAAATCGGCGGACGCTCGAATTCGACCGCGCTGGTCGGCGCGCCGGAGCAGGTCGCCGAAACGCTGGCGGAGTATTACGCGCTCGGCGTGTCGACCTTCCTCGTGCGCGGCTTCGATCCGCTCGAAGACGCCGTCGACTATGGCCGCGAGCTGATTCCGGCCACTCGCGAACGGATCGCGCGCGTCGAACGCGTAGCCGCCTGAACGGAGCCACGATGACCGATCTGTCCGCCGCGTTGCAAAACACCCCCGAGCCGCAAAGTACTAACGCGTTGCAAGGCACCCCAGAGCCGCAAAGCACTAACGCGCCGCAAGACACCCCGGTGCCGCTAAGCACCAGCGCGTTGCAAGGCACCCCAGAGCCGCTAAGCAAGCACGCGCTGCAAGACGCTCCAGCTCGACAAAGTGCCCCCACGCTGCAAAACACCGCAGATACGCCTCCGCTCCAGCGTCACGCGCCGCTGCGCAAATTCTGGTTCGACGACGTCCCGCCGCGCGCCAGCATCGCGGCCGAACGTCGCTATCGGCAGGAACGGCTCGCCGTGGCGTTTCGCCTGTTCGCCCGCTATGGTTTCGATCAGGGTCTCGCCGGCCATATCACCGCGCGCGATCCGGAGTGGCCCGATCACTTCTGGGTCAATCCGTTCGGCAAGCACTTCAGCCGCATTCGCGTGTCCGATCTGCTGCTGGTGAATGCAGAAGGGGAGATCGTGGTCGGCGAGGGTCCGGTGAATCAGGCGGCCTTCGCGATTCACGCGGCGATTCACGAGGCGCGCCCCGATGTAATCGCCGCCGCGCACACGCATTCGCTCTACGGCAAGGCATGGTCGACGCTCGGCCGCACGCTCGATCCGTTGACGCAGGACTCGTGCGCGTTCTATCAGGACCACGCCTTGTTCGACGATTTCCGCGGCGTGGTGCTCGATACCGATGAAGGCGCGCGCATCGCCGCAGCGCTGGGTGAACGAAAGGCGGTGATCCTGAAGAATCACGGCATCCTGACGGCGGGTCCGAGCGTCGAAGCGGCGGCCTGGTGGTATATCGCGCTCGATAACGCCTGCCATGCGCAATTGCTCGCCGAAGCCGCCGGCACGCCAAAAGCCATCCCGCACGACGTCGCCACGCTCACGCACGAGCAGGTCGGCCGCCCTGGCGGTGCGCTGTTTGCGTTCCAGAGCCTGCTGGAAGGGCTGGTTGAAGCCGAGCCTGACGTCCTTACCTGAGCACCCCATAAGATGACCCAACGTTTCGATTCGCCGGTTTCGCTCCGGCGCCGCCGGCTCGTGTCCGCGCTGTCAGCCGCGCTTTCAGCCTCATTTCTCGGCGCAGCAGGCACAGGTTTGATTTCGACAGCCGCCGCAGCAGCCACACCGGCAGCAAGCGAGAAAACCGATCCGCCTGTCGATCTCAGCAAAGTCCGTTTGCGCGTCGCAACCTACAAAGGCGGCGACGCGACGCTACTGAAAACCGCAGGCCTCGCCGATACGCCATACACCATCGACTGGTCCGAATTCCAGTCCGGCAACGCGATGGTCGAGGCGATGAACGGCGGCTCGCTCGATATCGCCTCCGGCAGCGAAATCCCGCCGATCTTCGCGCGGCTGCAGAACGCCCAGTTGCGCGTGATCGCCGTCTACAAGGACGACGTCAACAATCAGGTGGTGCTGGTCCCGAAGGGCTCGACGATCCGCTCGATCGCCGATCTGAAGGGCAAACGCGTCGGCTATCTGCGCGCCACCACGACGCACTACTACCTGCTGCGCATGCTCGAAGAGGCGGGGCTATCGTTCAGCGATATTCAGGCCACCTCGCTCGCGCCGCGCGACGGTTTCGCCGCTTTCAACGCCGGTTCGCTCGATGCCTGGGCGATCTACGGCTACAACGTGCCGCTTGCGATCTCTCAAGCTGGCGCGCGCGTGCTGAAAAACGCCAACGGCTATTTGTCCGGCAATTACCTGTACTACGGTCATCCGTCGGTACTCGCCGATCCGCAACGGCGGGCCGCGTCCGCGGATCTGCTGGTGCGGCTGCAACGCGCCTGCACGTGGTTCGGACAGCATCAGGACGCCTACGCGAAGGTATTGTCAGCGGAGTTGCGGGTGCCCGAGGAGGCGATCCGTTCCTTGTATCGCAACCAGAGCCAGGCGCGCCGCGTGGCCGGCGTCACGGCGGCGGACATTGCCAGCGAGCAGCAGGTTGCCGACACGTTCGCGCGCGCCGCGGTCATCGACCGGCATGTCGACGTCGCACCGTTATGGACCGACACCTTCAACGCCGCGCTCGCCCGCGGTGCGTGACAAATTCAAGTCAACCTACATTCTGAACATTCGATGACTCAAGCCTTGAGACCGGACCGGCTGCGCGCGTTTGTTGGCCGGATTGCGTCGCTCGTCGACGAACGCGCGCCCGAGGTGCATCTGCTCGAAGCCGGCGGCGCCGCGCTGCGCGAACTGATCGCCCACGACGACTGGTTGCCCGACGCCTTCGCGCAGCCCGATCCCGAGCGCTATCAACAATTCCTGCTGCACGCGGATTCGCAGCAGCGTTTTTCAATCGTAAGTTTTGTATGGGGACCGGGCCAGTCGACGCCGGTTCATGACCACACCGTATGGGGTTTGATCGGTGTGTTGCGTGGTGCGGAAATTGCTCAGGGATATCGCATCACGCCAGACGGCGCGCTGGAAGAAAAGGGGGCGGCAAAGCGCCTCGATGCCGGCGCGGTGGATGCCGTGTCGCCGCGCATTGGCGATATCCATCGTGTCAGTAATGCTTTTGACGATCGTACGTCGATCAGCATTCACGTGTACGGTGGAAATATTGGCGCGGTGACGCGTTCCGTCTATCCGGCCGGCGGAGGCCGAAAAACCTTTAGCTCCGGCTACTCGAACGATGTGTTGCCGAATATCTGGAATGTTTCGAAGGAGTCCCTGATCTCATGAGTTTCGCTACAGAATTCCGTACCCGATCATTCAAAGACGTGCGCCGCGCACTGCTCGAGCGCGAGGAAATCGCGCTCGTCGACGTGCGTGAGGAGGATCCGCACGCACGCAGTCATCCGCTGTTCGCGGCCAACCTGCCGCTCTCGCGGCTCGAACTGGAAGCGCCGGTGCGCTTGCCGCGCCGCGACGTGCCGGTCGTCGTGTTCGACGATGGCGACGGGCTTGCCGAACGCGCCGCACGCCGCTTGAACGAGCTGGGCTATACCGATGTCGCGCTGCTCGATGGCGGTTTGCAAGGCTGGCGTGAGGCGGGCGGCGAGCTGTTCCAGGACGTCAATGTACCGAGCAAGGCGTTCGGCGAACTGGTCGAAAGCGAACGCCATACGCCGTCGCTCGGCGCGCCGCAAGTGCTCGCGCTGCTCGATCATGAAGCCGATGTGGTGGTGCTCGACGCACGCCGTTTCGACGAATACCAGACCATGAATATTCCCGGCAGCATCAGCGTGCCGGGCGCGGAACTGGTGCTGCGTGCGCGGCAGCTCGCGCCGAATCCCGCCACGCGGATCATCGTCAATTGCGCGGGGCGCACGCGCAGCATCATCGGTGCGCAGTCGTTGATCAATGCGGGCGTGCCGAATCCGGTCGCGGCGCTTCGCAATGGCACCATCGGCTGGACGCTTGCCGGTCAGGCGCTCGCGCATGGCAGCTCGCGTCGCTTCGAGCCGATTGTCGACGACACGCTTCGCCTCGCCGCCGCTGATTCCGCGCGCGCGGTGGCGGATCGCGCCAGGGTAGGCCGCACTTCGCGTGACGAAGCGCGTCGCTGGGCCGATGAAGCGGTGCGCACCGTTTATCGTTTCGACGTACGTACGCCGGAAGAATACGAAGCGGGCCACGTGCCCGGTTTTCGCAATGCGCCGGGCGGTCAGCTCGTGCAGGAGACCGACATGTTTGCGCCGGTGCGCGGCGCGCGCGTGATCCTCGCCGATAACGACGGCGTGCGCGCGAACATGACCGCGTCGTGGCTCGCGCAGATGAACGTCGAGGTGTATGTGGTGGACGGCCTGGGCAACGCGGACTTCAGCGAAAAGGGCGCCGCGCCCGCCGCGCGCTTTGCGCCCACGCCGCCTGCTGCCGATGAGATCACACCGGCCGGACTGGTGACGCTGCTGCAATCACCGGGCACCGTCGTGCTGGATTTCACGACCAGCGCGAACTATGTGAAGCGCCATATTCCGGGCGCATGGTTCGCGATTCGTGGGCAACTCGACGAAGCGTTGCGCAAGCTGCCGGATGCGCAGCGTTATGTGGTGACCTGCGGCAGCAGTCTGCTTGCGCGCTTTGCCGCGCCTGAGTTGGCGGCACTGACGGGCAAGCCGGTGCAGGTGCTGGCCGGCGGCACGAACGCGTGGATCGAAGCGGGCTTTGCCGTGGAGAGCGGTGAGACGCGGCTGGCGTCTCCGCGCATCGATCGGTATCGTCGTCCGTATGAGGGAACCGACAACGCGCGCGAAGCGATGAACGCCTATCTGGAGTGGGAGTACGGCCTCGTTGCTCAGCTTGGGCGCGATGGTACACACGGTTTTCGCGTGATCTGATGGGCAAGCGGCGCGTGGCTCAAGCCGCGCGCTGCGCTCGCGCTTCCTTGAATTGCCGCTCGATCGCCGCGCCGAAGCGCTCGACCGGCTGTTGCAATTTACCCAGCACGCGCGGATGCACGAGCCAGATGTCGATGAGTGGCTTGAAGTCGCTGATCGACACGATATCGAGTGCGTCCGCGTGAGCGCTGGCGTGCAGCAGCGGTAAGGGCACGAGGCCGAGACCGTTGCCGTCGGCGACCAGTTGCAATTGCAGTTCGGTGCCGAGCGTTTCCAGATTGAGCTTGAGCGCGAGTCCGAGACCTGTCAGCGTGCGTTGCAGGCCATCGCGAAAGCCGCATCCATCCGGATTCAACACCCACCCGATCGACTGGCATTCCGCCAGCGCGTGCGTGCGTTTTTTCAACATGCCTTTCTGCGCGACCACGGCCAGTTTGATGCGGCCAAGCGAGCGCGCCAACAAGATCTCGTCGAAGGTCTTGTTGCTCGGCAGCAGGATTGCGGCGGCGTCGAGTTCGCCCTGTTCGACGCGTTGCAGAAGCTGGCTGCCCCAACCGGTCGACGCACGCGCCTGCAGATCCGGATAAGCCGACTTGAGGCCGCGCATCGCATCGGTCAGCGCGATATCGGCAATTGTCTGAGCGACGCCGAGGCGCAGCGTGCCCACGGGCGGCGTGTCGGTGGCGACGATCTCGCGCAGCACGTCGAGTTCACGCTGGATCACGCGGCATTGTTCGTAGACGATGCGGCCCGTTGCCGTCGCCTTGAGCGGACGTGTATTGCGGTCGAGCAATTCGACGCCGAGCGCCTCTTCGAAATTCTGCAGACGGCGCGTGATCGCCGGCTGCGTGAGGCCGAGTGAGAGCGCCGCCTGTTGCAATGACTGACAGCGAATGACGGTGACGTAGGCGTCGATTTCGTCGATCTTCATGATGAGCGGTGACTTGATGAGTGCGCAGCGAGGCGCAAGATTCGTGCGTTCGATGATACCCGTATCGATGTGCGCGCACGCCTCACCGGGCAAGAAAATTCGCATATTTGCTTAGCAGAATAATGCGTTTGTCTTATACAGATGCGTGCCTTATCGTCGATAGCACATTATCTGAATGCCTCGACGTAATCGCCGCCATGACGACTTCTAGTTCTTCGTTCTCCGCTTCATCCGTCTTGCAACGCGCGTTGCTCAAACCACTCGGCGCGGCGGTGCTCGCACTGTGCGCGACGCTTTGCGCAACGCAGTCTTATGCAGCGGATCTACCCGTGCTCAAAGTCGGCGACCAGTCCTTGCAAACACGCGGCATTCTCGAAGCATCCGGACAACTCAAAGACCTGCCGTACAAGATCGAGTGGTTCAACTTTCCTGCCGCGCAACCGCTTGGCGAAGCGCTGAACGCCGGCGCGGTGGATGTCGGCGGACTGGGCGATGCGCCGCTCGTGTTCGCGCTCGCAGCCGGCGCGCGGGTACGTGCGGTCGCAGCGACTCGGTCGAATCCGCTGGATCTGGCGATCGTCGTCGGCGCGCAATCGCCGTTGAACGATGCAGCGAGCCTGAAGGGTAAACGTATCGCCACGACGCGTGGCTCGATCGGCCACTATCTCGCACTCGCCGCATTGAAGAAGGCCAATGTGCCGGTCAGCGACGTCACGTTCGTGTTCCTCGCACCCGCCGATGCGAAGGCGGCGCTGGCGTCGGGCAGTGTCGACGCATGGTCGGTGTGGGACCCGTACACGGCACTCGGCGAAGCGCGCGATCACGATCGCATCATCGCCAACGGCGTGGGCCTGTCCGAAGGGCTTAGCTATCAGGTTGCGACCGAACGTGCGATCGCGGACAAGCGCGCGCAACTCGCCGACTTCCTGCGACGCGTGGCGATCGGCCAGCGTTGGGCGCTTTCGCATCCCGATGAAGTGGCGGCGATGCAATCAAAAGTCACCGGTCTGCCGACCGATGTGCTGAAAACCGTCTATCAGCGCGGCCAGGTGCATCCGGTTGCGATCGACGACAGCGTCGTCAGCGCGCAGCAGCGCACTGCCGATACCTACGAAGCCGCCAACGTGATCCGTGCGCATCTCGACGTGCGGACGAGCTTCGATCGCAGCTTCCCGCTGCCTTGATGCGGCCTGCCGGAGTCCTCGCATGAATGCCCCGATTGCCGATAGCGCGGTGACACGCCGTCATCCACCGCTCGATAGCGCTGCGTTCGACGCACTGCTCGGGCGGCTCACGAGCGAGTTCGCTGCCGGTGCGGCTCACTACGACCGCACGGCCGAATTTCCTCACGCCAACCTGGCGCGCCTGCACGAATTCGATCTGCTCTCGCTGACGGTGCCCGCATTGCTTGGCGGCGCGGGTGCGAGCTTGCCGCAGGCCTTGAAGGTGGTGCGCGCAGTGGCGCGCGGCGAGCCGTCCACGGCACTGGTGCTGGTGATGCAATACCTGTTTCATCATCGCTTGCAGGGCAACCCGCATTGGCCTGTCGAACTGCGTGAACGTGTGGCGCGTGAAGCGGTACGCGATGGCGCATTGATCAACTCGCTGCGCGTCGAACCCGAGCTGGGCACGCCGGCACGCGGCGGCTTGCCGTCGACGCTTGCGAGGCGCAGTGCCGATGGCTGGATCATCGACGGCAGCAAGCTGTACTCGACCGGCAGCCCCGGCCTCACCTGGCTTGCGGTATGGGCGCGCAGCGACGAGACGCCGCCGCGCGTCGGCGTGTGGCTGGTACATCGGGACACCCCGGGCGTGCGAGTCGGCAGCGAGTGGAATCATCTTGGCATGCGCGCCACGGGCAGTCACGAGCTCGTGTTCGACAACGTGTTCGTACCGGCCGCTCATGCGGTTGACGTCCATCCGCCCGGCGAGCCGGGTGCGGGACTCGATGCACTCGGCTTCGCCTGGATGAGCGTGCTGTTGTCGGCGGTGTACGACGGCGTCGCACGGGCGGCGCGCGACTGGTTCGCGCAATGGGCCGCTGAACGCACACCTGGCAATCTCGGCGCGCCGCTCGCGAGCCTGCCCGCGTTTCAGCAGACGCTCGGCCGCATCGACGCGCTGCTGTTCAGCAATCGCGTGCTGCTCGACGCAAGCGTGCATGCTGAACGCGTGACACTCAACGAAGCGCCGCTCGTCAAATACATGGTGGCGAATCAGGCCATCGAGGCGGTGCAACTGGCCGTCGAGGCGAGCGGCAATCCCGGTCTGAGTCGTGACAATGCGCTCGAGCGCCACTATCGCGATGTGCTGTGCGCGCGGATTCATACGCCGCAGAACGACTCGGTGCTGCAGGGGGCAGGGCGTGCGGGTTTTGCCGCGTTTGTCCGCGCGTAGGGAGAACTGCGCGACCGCCACGCAAACCGGGTGCAGCGCCTGCGCAGCACACTGCAAATCCTCTGCCGATTCGGTGTAAACGCGCTCTCGTTTAAATCGGCCAATCCGTTTAGATTAGCTGCACTTGGAAGGCTTATCGAGGGACCAGGGCGGCCAAACAAGCAGCGGTCCGCCATTCCGGCGACGGCGCAAGGTCAGAGGTCAAGGTCTCTCACCGCTTCGCCCGGGACCGGACCGCTGCGCGTCGTCCGTGATGCTGCGTTTCAAGCGGCTGTTCAGCCGCTGTCTGTTTTCCGGTTTGACCATCGACCGACTTGGCGACGCTTTGCACAGCGTCGCCTTTTTGCTTGTGGCGACGGCTTTCTCGGGTTCACTGCGGATTTTCCGCCCTCTTGCCGCGCCTGTTGCGGCGCGATGTGCGACGTCTTCGCTGGTGGTTTTTCCTGTGGCTTTCCCCGGTTTTTTTCGCAACCTCGTCGCGCAATCGCATTCCACCGCAAACCACGCTGCATGACGACGGCCCACAGCCGCCTTGTTGCCTTCGCTCGCGGTTTTTTCCGCACGCGGTTATCCTGTAGTACGCGCTACACAAAAGGATGCGGGCGAATTGCCGCTTCGTGTCCGTACAGGAAACTCGCTGTGAGCCTCAAACTGCTTACTATCGCCATGCTGGCCGCGTGCGTTGCACTGACCGGTTGCGACGACCAACAGAGCGACCGCGCCGTGCAAAAACTCAAGGAATTCTTCAACGCCGTCAAGCCGGACGCGTTGCTACTCAAGAATATGACGCCGGGCATTACCACCGAAGCGCAGATCCGCGATCAGATGGGCAAGCCGGAAACCGAGCGCACGTTTACCGACGGATCCAAGCGTTTCGAATATCCGCGTGGCCCGCAGGGGCTCAACACGTACATGGTCGACATCGACCGTGACGGCAAATTGCAATCCATCACGCAGGTGCTGACCGCCGACAACTTCGGGAAGGTTCGCATCGGCATGACTGAAGACGAAGTGCGCCGCCTGCTCGGCAAGCCAGGCCAGACCGCCGTGTTTCCGCTCAAACCGGAAACCGTGTGGAGCTGGAAGTGGCGCGAGGGCGGCGTGACCGAAGAAGGCATTTTCAACGTGCACTTCGACCAATATCAGAAGGTGTACACGACATCGCGCTCGGACGTGATACGCGGGCGCTAGCCGATAAAAGGCGGGGAACACATGATAAATCGACGTCGATACAGCCGGATCGGGCTGGTGTTGGGGGGCGGTGCAGCACGTGGCTGGGCGCATATCGGTGCGATCCGCGCGTTGCACGACGCGGGCATCAAGCCGGATGTGGTGTGCGGCACGTCGATCGGTGCGCTGGTGGGTGCCGTGTATGCCAACGGCGATCTCGACTGGCTCGAAGAATGGGTTTCGAAGCTCACCTGGCAAACTGTGGTGAGGCTGCTCGATCTGCGTTTTTCGGGCGGCCTGCTGGGCGGGCGCAAGGTGATCCAGATATTCGCGGACAAATTCGCCGGCCGCTCGATCGCGCAATTGAACATGCCGTTTGCGGCGGTGGCCACCGAACTCGATTCGGGCCGCGAGAGCTGGTTGCAGGACGGCAGCGTGGTGGACGCGGTGCGCGCCTCGATTGCGATTCCGGGGATTTTCACGCCGGTGTTTCACAACGGCGTGTGGCTGGTGGACGGCGGTTTGAGCAACCCGGTGCCGGTCTCGGTGGCGCGCGGCATGCGGGCGGACTGCGTGATTGCGGTCGATCTGAACAACGATATTCTGAATGGCCGCGATTTCGGTGGTGCGGCGGTCGACACGCCGGCGCTCGATCCGGATGCGCCGCCGCCGGTCGCGCTGCGGCGTAATGGGAAGCCCTGGCCACGCTGGCTGGCACCCGCCGAAGGGCGCGCTTCCGATGACGTGCGCGTGGCGCCGGCGCCGAGTGCGCGCGTGCCGTCGATGCTGAGTTCGATCGCGCAGAGCATCGACATCATGCAGGTGCGGATTTCGCGGAGCCGGCTGGCGGGTGAGCCAGCGGATATTCTGATTCAGCCGCGGCTGGGCGGGATGGGGATTTTTGATTTTCACCGGGCGGGGCCGGCTATAGAAGAGGGGCGCGCGGCGGTTGAGTATATGTTGCCGGCGATTCGGGCTCGGCTGGGGATTGAATAATGGGTTTTTGCCTGCGTGGCGCTTTTTGTCAGTGTTCTTATGGCTTTGGCCTTTCCTTGAATTGCTAGTGGTCTATTAGTGTTGCCCCTGTGCGGGGCGGCACCTACTTCTCTTTGCCGG